>NZ_JAPEIB010000020.1:0-79751 GCF_028823735.1 Algoriphagus sp. NF | reverse complement strand
TGCCAGCCGCCAGCTCCATTACCAAATGTTCTTTGAGCAGCAACCATACTCAACATGACAACATAAGAATCAGCCGAAGTTGTATTAATACTGGTAGCTTGGAGTGGCTCTCCCACCCCAACATTGATTACTCCTGGTGGTGCATCAAAAGGCCCACCTGGAATGATTCCTGATGCAGTGTAGCCACCAGTAAAGTCCACTCCATCGAATGAAGTTATTCCCCCAACCATTAATTCAGTATCTGGATCCCCAGTGAATAAAAAGCTTAATGCCGCGACATCAGAGGCATCTGCTACTTTAAAGAGTACTGACGCCCCCCATTCTGCATTGGAATTGAAACTTGAAACCGATTGGATAATTCTTTCATTAACAGGTGACCACCCAGGAGATGTGATTCCAACGTTTAATTCAGGTACAAAAGCACTACCAGAATCTTCACTTTGCATGATATTGACTATCATGACATCGCCAATTTCTAATCCTACAGGACGAGGTATCGAGAGTGTGTTTCCTAGGTTTGTTGCTGTCTGAGAATTTCTATGAGAGATTTGCCCCCTCACTTCTCCAACTCCTCCAATCACCAACAATCCAAAAATTAATAGAAATTGTCCTACGAATTGGCTGAATTGCTTTGGATTTGAATAAAAAAGTGACTTTTTCCTTTTTATATAAAGGAAATTGTCCAAAAGTCCGATCAGAAAACATCCCAGTAGGGAGCTCTGAATTATATTTCTAAAAATTTTAATCAAATTTCGTTAACACTTTATTGCCACAAACATACAAAAAAAAACTTTTTGTATTTTCTGACAAATGTCATAAATCGTTGAAAAATAGTAGCCTTACAGAATAATTTTAATTTTTGATCAAATTTTCAGAATTCTACACTTTTATCAACTCAAATATGTAAATATTTTCCTGTTCTCTTTTTACGCTAGGTAGGGCCCTTGACATTTTTTTGAATGCATGAGTTTATTTCGGATCCAAAAGTTTATTTACAAGAATCTAGCTAGCTTCCTTTTGCTATACAAATACTATTAATTATGCAAAAGGAGTGAAAATTATTCAGTAAATCACTATTAACCAAACACTTAATAAACAAAGCAAATTGGGTGGTTTAAAATCCATTTTCTTATTGATATTGTGTAAATATTGATATTTATGCTTTGATATGATTTGACTTCTAATTCACTAATATTCACTATCTTCTTAATCTGAGTTGATCTCAACCGGGTCTTTGGGCCTTGAAAGAAGGCCAAAGGCCTGCCTCATATCAGCTCATGGTGTACCTGAAATTAAGGTATTGGAAGATTGAAATTATCGAGGTCTGAAGGACCGTGATGTAATTCGATTAATATAGTCGGCCCTTCAGGCCTCCGGATGAAAGGGTTATCGTTAATCCCAGCCCTAACGGACTGGGTTTTCATAATCCGACCCCTTGGGCCTAGTCTGATGAATACCTTTAATAGACCCGACAGACCATAGGGAAAGCCTGATTCACACTCACCAATTAGGACCCGACAAAGAAGGCTGAAAGCCTGCCTCATATCAGCCCAGAGTGTAGCTCTGGGTAATATGGAATTACCTCATGATTTTGGTAGGTCTGAAGGACCGTGTTTTTAATAAAATATTGAAGAAATAGAAAAATGAATCAGCCCTTCAGGAATCCGGATGATAGGTTTATCAGTTAATCCCAGCTCTGCCGGACTGGGTTGTCATAATCCGGCCCCTTGGGCCTAAAATCCTAAAAAATCACCTATCTCAATGGATAAATCAAAAGGCCGAAGGCCTGACTTATATCAGCTCGGGGTATAGCCCCGAGGTCTTAATTAAGGTACAATGTAATGGAGGTCTGAAAGACCGTGTTTTCCGAGGATTAGATTTTCTGGTAATATAATTGTGATTAATTTATCATTAGTTAAATTGGATGTGATGTTTTTCTGATTTTCAACCTAATCTAATGAGACACGCCACAATCCTTAGCAAAAGTAGACCTTCATATCATATTCTCAACCAAAGAAAGAAACCCTCTTGTGAAAAAAGAATTCAAGAGCGTAATGGAGTCATATATAGTCAGAGTGGGTAGTGATTTAGGGGCATATACAGAGGCAATTTATCTGAATCCAGATCACCTGCATTGGCTATGTACCTTGCCAAGGACGATCACAATTGCTGATTTTTTGAATAAAGTAAAATCCAATTCGTCTAAAATTGGCAAAATTGAGGTTGATAGAAACTTCAGCTGGCAGAATGGATATGGTGCGTTCTCGGTGAGTCAATCAAAATCAGAAGTGGTCAAGAAATACATTGAGAATCAGGAGGCGCATCATCAAAAAATCTCCTTTCAGGATGAGTATCGGGAGTTTTTGAAAGAATATCGGATTGAGTATGATGAAAAATATGTCTGGGATTGAGAATGACTAATCGGCCTTTCAGGTCTAACCAGAACAGATTGGACCACTAAACTCCAGCCCTATCGGAATGGTTGATAAAAGTAGGCCCCGTGGCCCTAAAATCCTAAAAAATCATCTATCTCAATGAATAAATCAAAAGGCCGAAGGCCTGACTTATATCAGCTCGGGGTGTAGCCCCTAGGTCTTGATTAAGGTAGAATGTAATGGAGGATTGAAGGACGGTGAGGTATTTCGATTAATATAGTCGGCTCTTCATGCCTCCAGATGATTGGGATATCGGTTAATCCCAGCCCTAGCGGACTGGGTTGTTATAATTCGGCCCCTTGGGCCTAGTCCCCGGATCATTTCTAAGTAGACTCAACAAAAAAGGCTGAAAGGCTGCCTCATACTAGCCCAGAGTGTAGCTCTGGGGAATATGGAATTACCCCTTGATTTTACGAGGTCTGAAGGACCGGATTTTTTTCCGAAAAAATTTTACCACAAAAAAACCGACTCTTTCGAGCCGGTTTCGTTTTTTATAACAGGACACTTGTGCTGAGCGATGCTGAGGCATCGGTCACCCGACATCAAACATCGGGCATTTTACCCATTCATACTGATCAAAAACTCTGCATTGTCGCGAGTTCCTTTCATTCGGTTGAGTAAGAATTCCATGGACTCTTGAGAGTTCATGTCGCTCATCAACTTGCGAAGAATCCACACACGTTGCATTTCTTCCTTGTCCATCAGCAAGTCCTCTCGACGGGTACCGGAACTCAAGACATCGATCGAAGGGTAAATTCTTCGGTTAGCTAGCTTTCTGTCCAAAGCCAATTCCATATTACCGGTTCCTTTGAATTCTTCGAAGATCACCTCATCCATCTTGGATCCAGTTTCTACAAGAGCTGTGGCGATGATGGTCAAGGAACCGCCATTTTCCACATTTCTCGCTGCCCCAAAGAATCGCTTGGGCTTGTGCAGGGCATTGGCATCCACACCGCCGGAAAGGATCTTTCCGGAGCTAGGTACCACAGTATTGTGTGCACGGGCAAGTCGGGTGATGGAGTCCAAAAGGATAACCACATCATGGCCTACTTCTACCATTCGCTTAGCTTTTTCCAAAACGATATTGGCAACTTTCACATGACGCTCGGCTTGCTCATCAAAAGTGGAGGAAATCACCTCACCTCGTACGGATCGGGCCATATCGGTCACTTCTTCCGGGCGCTCATCAATCAATAAGATCATCAGGTGTACTTCCGGATGGTTTTTAGCAATTGCGTTGGCGATTTGTTGCAATAAGACCGTCTTACCAGTTTTTGGCTGGGCTACGATCATACCTCGCTGACCTTTTCCGATAGGAGCAAAAAGGTCCAAGATTCGAGTAGAATAGCCGTCTGGTTTGGCGGAAAGGTTTAATCTTTCTTCAGGGAAAAGCGGAGTGAGGTACTCGAAAGGAACGCGATCACGAATTTCGTCTGTCGTCTTTCCGTTGACAGTGCCGATTTTCAAAAGGGCAAAGTATTTTTCACCCTCTTTAGGTGGTCGGATAGAGCCTTTGATATGGTCTCCTGTTTTCAGGCCGAATAATTTGACCTGGCTCGGTGATACATAAATATCATCTGGAGAAGCCAGATAGTTATAATCCAGTGAGCGAAGGAAACCGTAGCCTTCTGGCATCATTTCCAATACCCCTTCATTTTCGATGACTCCGTCAAATTCCTTAGGACTGACATAGGTCTTCTTCTTATTGCTCGGGACTGTTTCGGCTGCAGGAGTATGAATTTCATCTTGAGACTTGAAGTTTTTGCGCTTTGGAAGCTCTACTTCTGGTTCAGCTGCTGCCTCTGGTTTTGCCTTTTCATCTTTGGACTCGTTGGCTACGTTGACCTCTTCAAAAACCTTGCGTCTAGGTCTAAAAGTTTTGGGATTTTCATCTCCGCTTTCCTGTCTTTTTTCAGGTCTTTTGGGAGCTTCAGCCCTTTCAGGTTCTGCCGCTTTTTTCTCTGGCTTGCCTTGCTCTTTAGGAAGTTCGGTTACGTTTTGTCTTCGGAATTTTGGTTTGAATTCCGGCTCTTCTTCCTTAGCGGCTGGTTTTTCTTTCTTTTCTGGCTTTGCTGCCTTTGCAGGTTCTTCGGCTTTGGGAGGCTCTTGTGTTGATTCTGCTGCTGAAGGTTTTTTCTTAGGGAGGGCTTGCTCTGGGGTGATAGCTTGCTGGTCGAGGATGGCGTAGACGAGTTCGTCTTTTTTGAGGGATTTGAAGTTTTTGACGCCCAGTTCCTCGGCGATTTCCTTCAGTTCAGACAGTAATCTGATTCTGAGTTCTTCTATGTTGTACATAAAGAGAGTATGAGTGAATGATAATAATAGTGTGCTTAACGCGGTTTTGATCGCAAATGAAGATCGTAGCAAAAAAGAACTGCTTGAATTGTTCAGGACAAAGTGGGATGCCTGTTCACCTGCGGTATGTCTGCAATATTACAGCTATATCTTAGATTTAACAAATATTTGTTTTTTTCTCTGATTTTTATTGAGCCATCACATTTCGGATGATCGCGATGGATTTCCAAACTTGATTGCTATCGAGTTGCTCTCCATAAAAAACCAGCAAAAAGTCCAATAATTTGCCCCGAAGTTCCTTTTTTACTTTCAATTGGCAAGAATAAGAATCCTTCATCAGACACTCTAGGTATTCGATAGCCTGCGAAAGTTCCTGCGCATCAAATGGCAAGGAGCGACTTTCGTCCAATAATTCGTACGGAGTTTCAGGCCCAAACCCGATAAATCTGGCCATCTCTAGGAGAAATACTAGCGGAAAGTGCTTGATTTCCTGTGTATTTCGGTCCAAACACAGAAGCGAATTTTTGAGCCAGTCGAATAATTGTTCGTTGTGATAATTTTCATAAATCGACTTGGCAACCGCCTCTGCCAGAAAAAGTGCAATGCTTGTGCGGGGAAATTCATAAGGAATCAGTGCATAGGGATGGGCTAGTTTGGACTCGGAGATTCGCTGCAGTCCCGAATTTTCCTTTTGATAGACTACCAAATCCAAAATGGTCATCGGTTGATAAAGGGCTGCTTTTGATTTGGCACCAGCTTTTCTCACGCCATTGATGATGTAGGATTTTAGTCCGAGCTCACGGGTAAAAATTTTGACGATCAGGCTTGTATCCCTGTATCGCATTGAGTTGATGACTATTCCCTCAGTCTTTTTGAGCATCAGCGTTTGTCTTCAAAGAAGCATTTTCGGCAACGCGCCTCATAGATACTTTGCTCACCCAGCATTACTTTCTGTTTGGAATCGGAAAGTCGGAGGGAAAAAGCAGCCAAATCCCCGCATTTCATGCAAATCGCGTGGACTTTGGACACATACTCTGCTACTGCCATCAACTTGGGCATAGGCTCGAAAGGCTGCCCTTCAAAGTCCATGTCAAGACCCGCCATTATTACCCGCTTGCCCTGATTGGCGAGTTGGGTGACCACGGATACGATTCGGTCATCAAAAAATTGCACCTCATCTATTCCTACCACATCACAGTTTCCGCTGAGTAGAAGAATATCTTCTGCGAAATCCACGGGAGTGGAGCGGATCGAGTTTTCATTATGGGAGACTACCTCCTCTTCGTGATAGCGAGTGTCGATTTTGGGTTTGAAAATCTCAACTTTCAATCGGGCGATTTTGGCACGGTTTAATCTGCGAATCAGTTCTTCGGTTTTTCCGGAAAACATGGATCCACAAATCACCTCCAGCTGACCTTTCCGGTCATGAGTACCACTTCTACGCACAGATGGTTCTATAAACATGCCTTACTCGCTATAGTCTAGATGGGGGAATTTGTTGATTTCTGCCACTCGGATTCGAAGATCACCTTCAGGAATATCCGTTTGGCAGCATAGTCTTTCATCCTCTTTCAATCTTCCTTGTTTTTTGTAGAAAAGCTCCCGTTCATTGGGTGCATCGAGATTTTCCATCCCTGAAACGACGATCATTTTGCAACTGGTGCAACGACCTTTTTTGCCGCAGGCATGCATCCAATCAATACCATTTTCATGAATTAATTCAATAACTTTACCCGAGCGATTGCCCGAGTCCAGGGTACGATTATATAAGTTCTCTATCACTATTCGGGACATTTCTTCGTTGACTTTAGTAAATCACCAAGTGAATGACAACTCAAATTAACAGCAAATATTTAGAAAATTACGCCAAAGCGTACTCCGAGACCGTCTGCGAACGGTTTTTTACTGATCGGCAATTTATCTCAGGACAGGATATCGTTGGCTTGACCAGCTCTGTCCAAGTTAATTTCTTTGTGATCAAGCATCTCTTCGAGCTGTGGCAGAAGGAATTACAGAAACTGAAAAGCAATCCTTATTTCGACTATCGGGATATTTCAGTTCATGAGGCCCTGACACAATTTATGAATGTGCTTTCGCGAAGGATTCGCGTGGAGAAAGGAAACTTTCAGCCCTTACTCGAAGAGGCGGTTAAAAGAGCTGTAGAATTGGCCACTGATCCTGTGAGCTATTATCAATCTGAAATCGATCAGGCCCCGGCAAAGCAGATCAATGAATACCTGCGCGAGAATAAAAAGTATTATAAATGGCATGCTCAATTGATTAATTTTTTGATCGACAAGGCTGGGTTTGGTCAGGAGGCGTCAGATTATAAAAAAGCCATCGCTGCCAATTACCAAGCAGTGAATGATCAATTGGAGTCCGTCAACTTGCTGCTTGCCACCTTGGGCGATGTCAAAGCTTTTGACCTCGATGCTTATCTACAAAATGACAGTCAAACTGAAGCGGAAGCCGTTGCCCAAAGCCCAAAGACGGAGGAGTCTGCTTCTTTCTTTGAGAATCTCGAAGAAGAGGAAGTAAAAGAAGCTCCTCAGGCAAAAGTGGAAACTACACCAGAGCCGATTGCTTCTACTCCAAAGAGTCCAAGTCCAAGCTCTTCAGGTTCGATTCAAGTGACGCAAGTTCGTGCTAGATTTTCTGCTGAAAGTTATAAAGGGATGAAAGGGATTATTGGTGAATTGTCGGAAAGCCTGGCCATCAATCAGCGTTTCATGTTTCGAAAGGAGCTTTTCGAAGGTAATGATGACTTATTGACTCATGCTTTGAAATCGCTTGATGCCTGTGATTCATTGGAAGACGCCATCGAATTAATCAATCATCGATACCTCCCCGAGTTAGGTTGGGAACCCAATTCAGAGCCAGTGGACGAATTTCTTTCATTGGTCTATAGACGCTTCCTGGATTAACCCAATCGGCCCAATTGCTGAGAACGGGATGCATCCATTTTGATAAAGATAAATAGCAAAATGGTAAATGACCACAAGGAGGATCCTCCATAACTGAAAAATGGAAGTGGAATTCCCACTACCGGGAAAAGCCCGATCGTCATCGAAATATTAATCATAAAGTGGAAAAGAATGATAGAAAGCACGGAGTAACCATAGACTCTGGCGAATCGTGTTTTCTGTCGCTCTGCCATGACGACCAGCCGGTAAAGCAAAGTCATAAACAATCCGATTACTACCAAGCTGCCCAACCAGCCAAATTCTTCCCCTAGCGTACAGAAGATAAAATCCGTGTGTTGTTCCGGTACAAAATCAAACTTGGTTTGGGTGCCTTGCAAATAACCCTTTCCTAAGAATCCACCTGAACCAATGGCAATTTTGGACTGGGTTACATTCCAACCAACACCAAGTGGATCTAGGTCAGGGTTGAACAAAACCATGATTCTGTTTTGCTGATGAGGAGGGAGCTTGGATACCACAAAATCGATGCTGTAGCTGTATCCTATCATCACCAGGGCAATCGCTCCAAATACCAGCGTCCTTTTCCAAGATCGCTTTCCGATGGATACTAATAATAAAAAGATTAGCCCTATTCCTATTGCTAAGTATAAATTGTTTTCAATACCCAAAGCAAGTAGAGACAGGGCAATAAAACCAAGACCCAAGATGTAATAGCGCTGAGGAAAACCTTCTCTGTAAAACATGATGAATAGAGAGAAATATACCATAGCTGTACCGGTATCAGGCTGCAGCAAGATCAAGATCACAGGAATCATCACTACTCCAAGGGCAATGAACTGATTTTTTGTCTGTGTCATGTCAAAATTTGGTCTTTCCATCACCTTGGCAAGTGCAAGAGCAGTAGCAAATTTGGCAAACTCGCCAGGCTGAATTCTAAAGGAACCAACCCCGATAGATAGAACCTGCCCGTTTACTTCTTTTCCCAGAAAGGGAGTCAATAGAAGTAAAACAAGGAAAAAGAGGTAAACCGGAAGGGCAAGATTTTCAAAAAGCCGATGATCAGCGGCCATGATTACAAGGATAATCGCTACCGAAGCACCAATCCAGACAAGCTGAATCCCCGAGTTGATCGATAAATCAAAAATGCTTTTGGCATTTTGACTATCAAATACAGCTGCATAGATATTAAACCAGCCTATGATTACTAAGGCAAAATAGACTAATACGGTAGGCCAATCGACACGACTGATGGGTAGATCGTTACTTCGCATTAGTAGATGAAGTTATTGGCCAATACATATTCTTCTAACTGGGGTCTGGTGATTTGTCCTCGAAGGTACTTTTCAATCATCAAACTCGCCGTGCTTGCTGCGGCTCGACCACCCCATCCCGCATTTTCTACGTAGACCGCGATTGCAATCTTCGGATCATCCTTTGGTGCGAAAGCCACAAATACAGAGTGATCCTCTCCATGAGGATTCTGAGCTGTTCCGGTTTTACCGGCAATGACCAAATCTTGGATAATTGCCCGGTTGGCTGTTCCGTAAAGTGCCTCGGCCATTGCGTCTTGAATTAGATCAAAATGCTTGGGGTCAACACCTACATCATTTTGGATTCTGAATTTGGCAGGGATTCTCGTAGGATCACCATCTACAGCCTTAATTAAATGAGGCGTGTAATAATATCCTTTATTGGCAAAAATAGCCGCCAGATTCGCCATTTGTAATGGAGTAACTTGCAACTCACCCTGTCCGATGGAAAGTGAATAAATGGTAGAATATTTCCAGCGACCTTCTCCATACACTCGATCGTATAGTTTGCTGGATGGAACATCGCCGCCGTATTCGCCGACCATATCCACTCCAAGTTTTCCCCCAAGTCCGAATTTCATCACTTTTTCCCTCCAGGCATCCAAACCAATCTGCGTATCCTTAAAGGTATTGCTGGAGATCTCCTGATTGATGATCCTTCGAAAAGCCTGATGGTAATATGGGTTACAGGAATTTCGGATAGCTCCGAAAAGATTGACCGGAGAAGGATGATTGTGGCAAGCCACCAAAGATCTGTTGCAAGCAAAGGTCGTCTCTGGAAATAGAATGCCCTCTTGCAAACCAATCAAGCTCTGCACAATTTTGAAAATAGATCCAGGTGGGTAGCGGGCCATGACCGGACGATTAAGGAAAGGCTTGCTATCCAAGGAGTTCAGAATGGAGTAATTTTTTCCAAAATCAGCTCCAGTCAGTTCATTTGGGTCATAAAAAGGAGCAGAAATCATGGCTAAGATTTCCCCTGTCTTTGGTTCGATGGCCACGACTGATCCGGTTTTACCTTCCATCAGATGCTCACCGTATAGCTGAAGTTCTCGATCCAGTGTTGACGTTAGATTGATTCCTGCAACGGACGCGGTATCGTAAGCCCCATCTTTAAATGGTCCCTTATCTACGCCTCGGACGTTGACCATTTTGTATTTGACCCCTTTTTGACCTCTCAGTTCATCTTCGTAGAATCGCTCCATTCCACTTAGGCCTACATAATCACCCTGTTCGTAGTAGTCTGAGCTATCTCTCTCGAGTTGGCGGGCATTGATCTCCCCGATATAGCCAAGAGCATGAGCTGCAATAGGGGTAGGGTAGGATCGGACTGACCTAGTGGTAATAAATAAGCCCGGGTAGTCGATGAGGAAATCTTGAATCTTGGCAAAATCCGTTGAAGAAATTTGCTTGATCAGCGGAGATGGCTTGACGGATGAATACTTTTTAGCAGCATTGTAAGCTGTGACTAGATCTTCTTTTTCAATCCCAAAAATCGAAAGGAATTTAGCTGTGTCCTTTACAGAGAACTCCTTGGGTACAACCATTAGGTCAAAAATAGGATTATTGTAAACGAGGAGTTCGCCGTTTCGATCATAAATCAATCCACGATAAGGATGATCGACTACTCGCTGAATGGCATTTCGCTCTGCCCTACGGGTAAAGCTATCGTCCATTACCTGTATCATAAAAAGCTTGGTCAGCAAAACTAAGCCAACTAAGGAAATGATGATAATGATGACAAACGGCCTCTTGTCGTTCATAGAATACTCCTCCTTCTTTTATAGAACAACGCTTGTACAAGTATAGCCAAAAGCACCGTTAAAATGGAGGAAAAAAAGCTTTTGTTTAGGATATTGAAAACACCCATGGTTCCCCATTGATCTACTGTGAAAAACAAAAGAGAAAACAAGAATGTCATAGGAACAATATAGGTCAAATACCAACCTGTGCCCATTTCCTGAAGGGTAGGGGAAGTTCCTTCGTCGTATCCACCCGTTGGACTGATGATTCGTAGCCAGATAGGTCGAAAAAATCCTATAAATGTAGTGCCGACTGCATGAATTCCTCCCGTATCGTAAAACATATCCACGGTCAGTCCAACTAAGAAACTGATCACCAAAAGCGAAATGGTCGATATGTTGACAGGTAGATGTAAAATGAGCAATAGATAAATGAAACAAAGGGCAACGCCAAAGAGTGCCAGGTTTTTCAAAAAGAATATCTGAATAACCAGCAGCAGCAATCCCCAGATGATTGTCGAAAAAAGATTTCTAATATTCATCGCTTATCTCGGCTTGTTGATAGAGAGAATCCCGCTCCTCAATGGATGTATTTCTGACCAAATACACATAATTAAGTTTGCTGAAGTCAGCACTCAGTTGCACACTGATATCCAGGTAATTTTGGTTTTCAGATGGATTGACGCTTTTGATTGTGCCAATCAAAATCCCTTCCGGGAAGACCGCGTTGTAGCCGGAAGTGATTACGGTGTCTCCAGGCGAAGGCGTCACGTGTCTAGGTACATAGAGCATTTTGGCCACCTGAGTATCTTTTCCATCCCAGTTGATAGATCCGAAGACATCGCTTGATTTGATTTTGGAAGAGACCAAGAGCCCGGTATTTAGGAGGGAAATACCTACGGAGAAGTTTTTGGAGACCTCCTTAACTCTTCCCACGGCACCATTTTGGGTGAAAATCCCCATTCCTTCTGTGACTCCATCGTCCGCACCTCGATTGATCGTGATGTGATTCTGAGCTAGACGCAGGGTTTGGCCTACTATTTTACCACCGATGATTTCAAAGGAAGCCTTAAAACTGGAATCCAATGGGGCGTAGGAAACACTATCCATGGAATTTTGACCAATCAACTCCTTCAGCAAGCGGGCATTTTGAGCGCTTAGCTCATCATTTTCTTCAGAAAGACTGAAAAATCCTGTAATGTCAGATTGAGTTTTCAATAATGATCCGGAGATGGCCATCGAGCTATTGAAAAATGCTGCTCCTTGGGGAGAGTTATTTCTGACCACCATCCAGATGGCGATGATTTCTAATAAGACAAATAGTAAAAAGGCCCTTAGTTTATAAAGGAATTCGAAAATGCGTAGCATTCGGGCTTTAAGTCATCAATACGGTTCGGAAATTATGCAAGTTTTTCAGCGCTGTGCCTGTGCCTCGTACTACTGCACGAAGTGGATCTTCAGCGATGTGAATGGGCAATTTGGTTTTTTGATGTAATCGCTTGTCCAAGCCTTTAAGAAGTGCTCCTCCTCCGGTGAGGTGGATACCATTATCATAAATATCTGCTGAAAGTTCCGGGGGAGCAATCTCCAATGCTTTCAAAACAGCCTCTTCTATTTTGGAGACTGATTTATCCAGAGCAAAGGCAATTTCGGAATAAGACACCTTGATTACTTTCGGGATACCGGTCATCAAATCCCTACCTCTGATTTCGTAATCTTCTGGAGCGTCATCGAGTTCCGTAAGTGCAGACCCGATGGCAATTTTTACCTTCTCGGCAGATCGCTCACCGATGAGTAAGTTGTGCTGTCTCCGCATGTAGTCCAATATATCTTTGGTGAAGGTATCACCTGCCACTCGGATGGACTGATCGGCTACAATACCTGAAAGCGCGATCAAAGCGATCTCAGTAGTACCTCCTCCGATATCTACGATCATAGATCCCATTGGCTTTTCGATATCTATTCCGATACCGATTGCCGCAGCGATTGGTTCAAACACCATGTATACCTCCTTGGCACCTGCATGCTCCGCAGAGTCACGTACAGCTCGTTTTTCTACTTCAGTGATCCCAGATGGGATACAGATGACCATCCGATGCGATTGCGGGAACATTCCTTTTTTCTGTCCGGGGATCATTTTGATGAGACCTCGGATCATTTGCTCAGCGGCGTAGAAGTCGGCGATTACTCCATCTTTCAGTGGGCGGATTGTTTTGATGTTTTCATGCGTTTTCTCATGCATGTTCATAGCTTCTCTTCCGACCGCAAGTACACGGTTATTGGTCTTGTCAATCGCAATAATAGAGGGCTCGTCCACCACGATTTTATCTTTGTGGATAATCAGCGTGTTGGCAGTACCAAGGTCTATGGCAATGTCACTTGAGAAAAAATCAAATAATCCCATTTTTATTTTGGTGTTTTTGAAGGTAAATGAAGTAGGGTCTAACAGCTCTCAACAAGATAAGCATATTAAACGGAGGTCGGCAAAATTATTATGTTCTGACCACAAAAAGGAATCTCTGGGCATATTTTTTGGATCAAATTTCAAGCCGTATATCTCAGGCTCTTAAAATGTTTCATTTCTTTTTAATTTTTATTTGAATGGATGGTGGTTTCTTTAAATTTCCTCTTGGGGGGAGAATTGGTTTTCGATTAAATTTATTTTACCTTTGTGCCGTATTCGATAGTTTCTAGAGGGGACCACATGTCCCCTCTTTCATTATGCTTACTGTATGAATGATTTGAAAGATAGACTTGAGGCTTTGGTTATTGATTGTCTGCCGGACGAAAGTCATTTTCTGGTGGATTTACAGCTGACTTCCAAGTCTAATCAGCTGCTATTGAATATTCTGATCGATGCAGATACAGGACTGACGATCGACAGTTGTGCAAAAGTGAGTCGGGCAGTGTCCGGAGAGATTGAGGCATTAGAATTGATCGATTCGGCTTATCGAATTGAAGTTTCCTCTCCGGGAGTGGATTTTCCACTTTCTTCTGAAAGACAGTATAGAAAAAATATCGGGAGGGAGTTGAAAGTATTTCTTCAGGACGGGAAGGAATTGAAAGGAAAACTAATATCGGTCTCCGAATCAGGAATAGTTTTGGAGGCTAAAATGAAAGAAAAAGGAAAAAAAGCGGTATTACAGGAAGTAAATGTTGCTTTTGAGGATATCAAAAAATCAGTTGTACAAGTATCTTTTAAATAAATCAAATGGATGCCAAAGTCTTAATAGATTCCTTCGCTGAATTTGCGAGATCTAAAAATGTGGATCGACCTACCATGATCCGTATTCTTGAGGATGTATTCAGAGCCATGATCCGTAAAAAATTTGAAACGGACGAAAACTTTGACGTGACAATCAATGCTGATAAAGGAGACTTAGAGATCTTCCGTATCCGTGAGATTGTGGATGACAATTCTGAAGATATTTGGGATTTTGATAAAATTAGCCTGACCGATGCACGCAAAATCGAACCGGATTTTGAGATCGGTGAGGAGGTTTATGAAAAAATCGAACTGGAAGAGTTTGGGCGAAGAGCTGTGCAGATGGCTCGTCAGACTCTGATCCAGAGAATCAAGGACTTGGAGAAGGACATTCTTTTCAATAAATATGAAGAATTGGTCGGAGAGGTAGTCTCTGCTGAGGTTTACCAGATTCTCGGCCGTGAGATTCTTATGATTGATGGAGAGGGGAATGAGCTGATTTTGCCTAAAGGAGAGCAAATCCCTAAGGATCGATTCAGAAAAGGCGATACCGTGAAGGCCATCGTCCACAAGGTTGACATGATGAATGGCAATCCAAAAATCATTTTGTCAAGAACATCTCCTGTTTTCTTGGAGAGACTCTTCGAAAATGAAGTGCCTGAAGTTTATGATGGCTTGATTACCATTGTAAAGATCGTGCGAGAGCCAGGAGAGCGAGCCAAGGTGGCTGTGGAATCCTATGATGATCGAATTGATCCAGTAGGTGCATGTGTGGGAATGAAAGGCTCAAGAATTCATGCGATTGTGCGTGAATTGCAAAACGAGAACATCGACGTGATTAATTTCACAGAGAATTTGGACCTTTATGTAGCCCGTGCATTAAGTCCTGCTAAGGTATCTTCATTGAGCGTCAATGAGGAAACTCGTCGGATTTCTGTATTTCTAAAGCCCGATCAGGTATCTTTGGCAATCGGAAAGGGCGGATACAATATCAAATTGGCAAGCCGATTGGTAGGATATGAGATCGACGTGTTCAGAGAGCTGAATGAAAATGAGGAAGAAGACGTCGATTTGATCGAATTTGAAGATGAAATTGATGCTTGGATCATCGATGAGTTGAAGAAAACCGGTTTGGATACGGCTCGTTCCGTATTGGCTTTGACCAAAGAAGATTTGGTAAGAAGAACCGAACTGGAAGAAGAGACCATCGAGGAGATCTTCAAGATATTAAAACAAGAGTTTGAATAAGTCAGGGTGTTTAACCCGTAGAATTACCCAATAGTAAAAAAGATTTCGAAAGCGGTTTTTAGCGTATGTCAGAAGAAAAAATGATGAGATTAGGCGCTTTGGCAAGAAAGCTCAACGTAGGGACAGCAACCCTCGTGGAGACTCTTGGCAAAAAAGGCCATGAGGTTCAGGACAATCCCAATTCAAAAATCAGCATGGAGCAAGTAGAGCTGCTGAATCGGGAATTTAGATCCTCTGCTCAGGAAAAAGAAGAAGCATCGCATCTCTCCATAGGGAAGCGACATGAGACAGTTACGCTTGAGCCAGAGCCCAAGCCAGAGCCAGAGCCTGCTCCAGCGCCTGCGCCCACTCCAGCTCCCGCACCTAAAGAGGAAGTGCCTGCTCCTACACCTCCGAAAAAAGAAGAACCGAAAGCTGCTCCGGCAGAGCCTAAAGCTCCTGAAGCTGAGAAAACGGACAAAGCTGAAATCGAAGCTCCTAAGTTGGAAGGGATTAAGGTATTGGGTAAAATTGATCTTCCTCAAAAGACAGATCATAAAAAAGGTGGAAGACATGAGAAGCAGTCAAGACCTGCTCCAGCTAAGCCTGCTCCAGCTCCTCAAAAACCGAGGGATGAGAAAAAAGCTCCAGGGGTAGTTAAACCTGAACCGCAACCTAAAGATGAGAAAAAACTACCAGGTGTAGTAAAACCTCAACCACAGCCTGAGCAACCTAAGAAAGAGGAGCTTATTTCTGCAAAAGCGGATAATCTGAAGGGATTAACAGTCCTAGGAAAGATTGAATTACCCGCCGAAAAGAAAAAGAAAGGTGGTCCTGTGGCTTCTTCTGATGAGCGAGCTAGAGATAAAAAGCGACCTAGGAAGCGGATCGATAAAGGCGGAAACAGAAACAGAAATCAAGGAGATCGAAACCAAAAAGGTGCTCCTGGACAAAAAGGCCAGCAGGGTAGAAACCAGAAAGCTGAGCCTACTCAAAAGGAAATCCAAGATCAGATCAAGCAAACTTTGGCAAGGCTACAGGGCGGTAAGTCAGGTAGTAAGAAAAGCCGACGTGATAAGAAAGCAGAACGCGAAAGAGATACTACAGATGTAGTACAGGAAGGATCAAAAATCCTGAAAGTTACCGAGTTTATCTCAGCGAATGACTTGGCGGCACTCTTGGACGTATCCGTAAATGAGATTATCTCCACGTGTATGTCTTTGGGAATGTTTGTTTCCATCAACCAACGATTGGATGCGGAAGCAATCACCATTATTGCTGATGAATTTGGCTATGAGGTTGAATTCACCAAGGATATCGAAGATGAAATTGTAGAGGAGGAAGTCGATAAGGAAGAGGATTTGATTGAGCGTGCACCGATCGTTACGATCATGGGTCACGTCGATCACGGTAAAACCTCTCTTTTGGATTACATCCGCATGTCGAAAGTAACTGCTGATGAGGCAGGGGGTATTACCCAGCACATCGGTGCATACGATGTAAGAACCAAAGACGGTCATAAAATCGCATTCTTGGATACTCCGGGTCACGAAGCCTTTACGGCGATGCGAGCTCGTGGTGCTAAAATCACTGACGTGGCCATTATCGTGATCGCTGCGGATGATAGCATCATGCCACAGACCAAAGAAGCAATCAACCACGCTCAGGTAGCTGGTGTACCGATGATCTTTGCGATCAATAAGGTGGATAAGCCTAACGCTAATCCAAATAAGATCAAGGAAGAGCTTGCCAATATGAATTTGCTCGTAGAAGAATGGGGTGGTAAGTACCAGTCTCAGGATATCTCCGCAAAAACAGGTCAAGGTGTTGATGATTTGTTGGAGAAAGTACTCCTAGAATCAGAAATTCTTGAGTTGAAAGCCAATCCAGGTAAAAATGCGGTAGGTACTGTCATTGAAGCATCCTTGGATAAGGGTCGTGGATATGTGGCTACTTTGATGATCCAAGCTGGTACACTTCGGGTAGGTGATGTAATGGTGGCTGGTTCGCACTATGGACGTGTGAAGGCCATGTTTGATCATACCGGTAAAAAACTCAAGGAAGCAGGACCATCTACACCAGTTCAGGTACTTGGCTTGAGTGGAGCTCCACAAGCAGGTGATATTATCAAGGTTTACGACAATGAGCGTGAAGCCAGAGAAATTGCCAACTCCAGAGAGCAAATCCAGCGTGAGCAAAGTCTCCGTACCAAGAAGCACATTACTTTGGATGAAATTGGTCGTCGATTGGCTATCGGTAGCTTCAAAGAACTTAATATCATCATCAAAGGTGACGTGGATGGATCAGTGGAAGCACTCTCTGATTCCTTGTTGAAGCTTTCTACAGATGAGGTCAAGGTAAGTATCATCCACAAAGCTGTGGGTCAGATTTCTGAATCCGATGTGCTTTTGGCTTCAGCATCCGATGCGATTATTCTTGGATTCCAGGTTCGTCCTTCTGCCAACGCGAAGCGACTTGCCGAACAGGAAGAAATCGAAATTCGTCACTACTCCATCATCTACGATGCGATCAATCAAATCAAAGATGCGATCGAGGGTATGCTTGAGCCAGAGTTTGAAGAAGTCATCACTGGAAATATCCAGGTTCGTGAGGTATTCAAGATTTCTAAAGTCGGAACAGTTGCAGGTTCATACGTAACTGACGGATACATCACCAGAAAAAACAAGATTCGAGTGATTCGAGATGGAATCGTTATTCACGATGGGGAAATCGATCAGTTGAAGCGATTCAAGGACGATGTAGCCGAGGTAAAAGCAGGTTATGAGTGTGGTATCTCCATCAAAAACTTCAATAACATCCAAATCGATGATACCATTGAAGGGTATGAAATGAGAGAAATCAAGCGTAAGCTTTAATTTACTTGAGGAAATAAATAAAAAAGGAGCGGTGAAAATTGCTCCTTTTTTTGTGCCTTTTTCAGTGGGTCAGTCGACCAAATTTAAATTTCAATCAACCGCCCCGGTATTTTGGGATGTCGTAGTTGGTTTCCATTCAGGTTAAATGTGTGACTAGTATTTTTCGATAAAGTCCTTCTCATATTAGGTTTTTTTGGGAAATATGTGGAGTTTGAACACTTATTGGAAAAATACATTTTTGAAGAAACTTCTTTCTATATCGCTTTTATTCTGCTTTGCCTTATATCACTTTGGGCATTATGTATTCTATTTTACCCATCAGGTACAAGTGGAAAATACATGGAGCGAGAAGATTTATGCAGCTTCCAATGAGATCGAGTTAGAAGAACGATTACTTGAAGTGCCATTAGCAGCACCTTATATGGCCAATGAGCAGGAGTTTCGGGCTACGAATACCCGTTTTGAGAAGGATGGGAAATTTTTCAGAGCGATCAAACAGCGTTATCAAAATGATACACTTCAGATAGTTTATGTAGCGGATACCTCTCGACAAAAGCTAGAAAGTACATTTGAGAAGTGGGTTTCTTGGCTGGCTGAAGGGGAAATGCAGCAAGAGTCATCCAAAACGATAAGCCTCAAGGTATTTGTAAAAGATTATATTCAGCAGTACTTTATTGAATTTACACCGATCCAAGAATTGGTTTCAATGGAGCATTTAGGGTTTATTTTTTCAACTTACACGAGTCCTTTTTTTCAATTAGATACTCCACCTCCGCAGATTAGCTGATAGTTTTCAAGCTGTCATCTTTCATTCATCACTACCGATTGAATCGATAGATGATATTCAATTTTCTCTGGTCGGACTTTCTCTGGCCTTAACTATTACGCTATTTACTATGAAAAAAATACTATTACCAGCCTTGGTAGTGGCAGGCTTATCGCTGCTACCAATCATCAGCCATGCCCAAGGATGCGTGGCAATCCGTCAATTTTCTGGCTTGGGAAATGCGGTCGGACAAGGAAATATTTTGGAAAAAGGAGAATGGAATATTTCAGCAAATTACCGGTACTTTAAGTCTTTTAGACATTTTAGAGGAACTCACGAAGAGCCAAATCGGATTGAAGATGGAACAGAAGTAATTAATCGGCAACACGGCCTAGACATTAATATCAGCTATGCTTTTTCCGAAAGGGTTTATGGTATCGTGTCTTTACCTTTTCAGTACAATGATAGAAGTTCATTGTATGAGCATGGAAGGACGGAAAGGCATACTACCTATTCAATGGGCTTTGGAGATATGAGACTAGGCGCTGGATATTGGTTGCTTTCCGGAGAAAAAGCCAAAAAAGGAAATACTGCGATAGGTTTAGGTGTGAAATTCCCAACTGGTGATTATGCCGCTACAAGTACTTTCTATAATCAAGGTGATGAGGGAATCGCAGAAGTGAAGACAGTCGATCAATCAATCCAATTAGGTGATGGAGGTACTGGGATTATTCTGGATTTTCAAGGTCTTTGGAATATTGGGAGTACAAACTTCTGGTACTATGATGGTTTTTACTTGCTCAATCCTCGAGAGACCAATGGAACTCCCACGAACCGCAGAAGACCAAATGAAGCCATTATGTCTGTCCCGGATCAATTTGCACTCAGAACAGGTGTATTTCGTTCCTTTGAAAAAATCCATGGACTGGGTGTTTCAATGGGAGTCAGATTGGAAGGAATTCCCGTAAGAGATCTTGTAGGAGGAAGTCAGGGATTTAGACGTCCGGGATATATCATTTCTGTTGAACCGGGAATCAGCTACATGAAGGGAAATGTGACAGGCACTCTGAATGTTCCCATTGCTCTTTGGAGAAACCGGACTCAGAGTGTTACCGATATCGAAAATTCACAAGCAGGAGATACCGTACACGGAGACGCCGCTTTTGCAGACTATTTGATTAGCTTTTCTCTAGCTTGGCGAATTCCAAAAAAAGCTCCTCAGCTTTTTAATTCTCTTTAATTGAGCCTGAAACGATCAGAGAGCCTTTGCCGGCTCTTTGATCTCTTTTTTGATACTTCGTGTAGCCAAAATCATCAAAGAAATAGCTAGTACAAAAAGTAAGGCTGCGATCAGCGAAAGTACATAGACCTGGTCTTGGAAATTTTTCCAAGCAAATAAGCCCAATGAAGCCAAGGTGACGGTGAACATGAAGAACATTGGCAAAGTCACGAACAAGGCATTTTTCTTTTTCCGAATCATCCAGACCGCTATGGTCAATAGAGCCAAAGCTGCGAGAAGTTGATTTGCCGAACCGAAGATGGGCCAAAGCGTGGCAAATTCGCCAGAAGCGAGCAGAAGGGCAGAAAATAAAACCACCAAACCGGTAGAAACGAAGCGATTTTCAGATAAAGTTTTGCCCATGGGAGTTTTCACATCTTCGAAATATTCCTGAAGTGTAAACCGGGCGAGCCGGGTACAGGTATCCAAGGTGGTCAAAGCAAATGCTGATACCGTCAAAGCAACAAAACTGACCGCAAATTCAACTGGGATTCCCAAAGAACCGATCATTCCCCCGAGTCCACTGGAAAATAAAGAGACAGGACCTTCAGTGCCAAGCCTCGATAAATATTCTCCTTTGCTCAAAACTACTACCGCACCGACGGATAGTATGGCCAAAAAGGATTCAATGAGCATTCCCCCAAAGCCAACCACTTTGGCATCGCTTACTTTATCCAATTGCTTAGAAGTCGTGCCTGAAGCGACCAAAGAGTGAAAACCGCTGATTGCCCCACAGGCGATAGTTACGAATAATACCGGGAAAATATATCCCAAATTTTGATCAGTAAGGGTGACCTCGCTACTCATTTGGATGGTAGGATTCGAAAAAATCACTCCTAAAATGGCTGCTAGCATCATTCCGTAAAGAAGGAAGCTATTGAGGTAATCTCTTGGCTGAAGTAAAAGGCTTACGGGAGTCACCGATGCGATAAATGCATAAGCGAGAAGTAGGAAAATCCATGCACGGTAATCCAGTGCAAAAGGAATCAACATTCCGAGATAGACGGAGAAATACATGAGGGTCACACCTACGATAGAGATGAGTAGGAAGGCTTTTTTCCGATCACCAATCAATCGATTGACGATCCCAAAACCCACAGCCAGAAGTATAAATAGGAAAGAAGCAGAAGCAACCGCTGGATTGGCGATGAATGTCTTCGCAATGATATCAGCGAAAACTCCGATCACCAAAATCAAGGTAGAAAAGCTAAAAATCACAAATAATTGCTTTCCGCGCAGACCAATCTGGTTGCGGATAATGACTCCAATGGATTTTCCTTCGGTTCGGAGGGAAGCCGCCATACTTCCCAAATCATGTACCGCCCCAAAGAAAATACCACCCACCAAAATCCAAATTATTGCCGGAATCCATCCAAAAGTAACGGCTATCACCGGGCCCACGATTGGTCCCGCCCCTGCAATGGAAGCGAAATGGTGGCCTAAGACCACGATTGGCTTACTAGGCTCGTAATCCACCCCGTCCCGATGAGTATGAGCAGGGGAAGGATTCTTGTCATTTAATCCGAATTTTTTGTAAACGAAATTGCCGTAAAATCGATAGGCTAGTATCAAAATGATAGCAGAAAGGACTAAAATGACGGTATAGCTCATAGCTAGAGGTAGGTCGGGTTTATGTTTTTGGGGTAATGTCGAAAAATAGTAAATATTTGGGAGTTGCACTCCAATAATACCTTGGATATACTAGCTGATTCAGCTAAAGGGACCCGAATTGCCTTCCACTTATTTTTCATTTCATGGATTTAAGGTTTAACTTTGTTTCTTTGACTTTTCAAAAAAATCGAATAATCCAATTATGGCTTGGTTTAAAAGAACAGATAAGGGGATCAAGACTTCTACTGCGGAAAAGAAAGACGCGCCGGATGGTCTGTGGTTCAAAACTCCCAAAGGAAATATCATTCATACGCGAGAGCTTAAGAACAACTCTTATGTTTGCCCCGATGATGATTTCCATGTCAAGATTGGATCTGCTGAGTATTTCGAGATTCTCTTTGACGACAATAAGTTTAAGGAGCTGGATGAAAACATGACTTCTGGAGATCCATTGACGTTTTCGGATACCAAACCTTATCCTGTCAGAATCAAAAGCAGTATCGAAAAAACCAATTTGAAGGATGCGGTCAGGACAGCTCACGGAAAGATCAATGGTCTGAATATCGTGATTGCCTGTATGGACTTCAGCTTCATAGGTGGATCAATGGGTTCGGTAGTAGGGGAGAAAATTGCGCGAGCAATTGATTACTCATTGAAGCATAAGGTTCCATTTTTGATGATTTCCAAATCTGGCGGTGCGCGGATGATGGAGGCAGGTTTTTCTTTGATGCAAATGGCTAAAACATCTGCAAAATTGGCATTACTCGATCAGGCTGGAATTCCATATATCTCTTTACTCACTGATCCGACCACAGGTGGTGTCACTGCATCCTATGCGATGTTGGGTGATTTTAACATCGCCGAGCCGGGTGCTTTGATTGGTTTTGCAGGGCCGCGTGTCATTCGAGAGACGATCGGTAAAGATTTACCAAAAGGATTCCAAAGTTCAGCGTTCGTACTCGAACACGGATTTTTGGACTTCATCATCGATAGAAGACAGTTGAAAACAAGGATCTCAACTTTGTTAAACCTCCTGAACAATTAATCAGTTATAGACTTATAAAAATGTGTATCCAACTTTCATTTTTGTGGGAGTGGATAGTCGCATTTGATGATTAATAAATATATTTGTACGCCTCAAATGAGGCATTAAATCCATCCGAAAAGTAAAACCAAAATTTCATGGGTTCAGTAATTATCACGTCAATCGTAGCATTTACCCTGATTATCCTTTTGCTGGTTTTCATCCTTCTGTTTGCTCAGTCCAAACTGGTCAATTCCGGAGATGTGAAAATCGTCATTAATGGGGACGATAGCAGTCCACTGGTCACTTCAGCCGGTACGACCTTGCTTTCTACTCTAGGTAATCAAAAGATTTTCCTTCCTTCAGCATGTGGAGGCGGGGGTACTTGCGCCATGTGCAAGTGTGTAGTAGAAGAAGGTGGCGGAGAAGTCTTACCTACAGAGGTTGGACATCTTAGCCGGGCTGAGCAGCAAGGAAATGTACGCTTGGCTTGTCAGGTGAAAGTAAAGCAGGATATGAAAATCCGCGTTCCAGAAGAAATCTTCGGTATCAAGAAGTGGGAATGCGAGGTTGTATCCAACTACAACGTATCTACTTTCATCAAAGAATTCAAAGTGAAACTTCCTGAGGGTGAAAACCTTGACTTTGAATCAGGTGGTTACATTCAGATCGATGTGCCAGCGATCACAGTCAACTTCAAGGATATGGACATCACCCCACATCCTGAATTGGGTCACCCTAAAGATGTATATCAGAGTGATTGGGATAAGTTTGGTTTGTGGGATCTTGTCATGAAAAATGACGAAGAGCTATTCCGAGCTTACTCTATGGCCAACCACCCTGCAGAGGGTAACATTATCATGTTGACCATCCGTATCGCGACTCCACCATGGGATCGTGCTAACAATAAGTGGATGGATGTCAATCCTGGTGTTTGTTCTTCTTATGTATTCTCCAGAAAGCCTGGTGACAAAGTGACGATCTCAGGTCCTTATGGTGAATTCCATATTAACCCTACTCAACGTGAGATGATCTACATCGGTGGTGGAGCAGGTATGGCACCATTGAGATCTCATATTTTCCACCTATTCCATACTGAGAAGACGGATCGAAAAGTATCATACTGGTATGGAGGTAGATCTAAGAAGGAATTGTTCTATGTTCCTCATTTCCGTGAAATCGAAAAAGACTTCCCGAACTTCAAGTTCTACATCGGTCTTTCCGAGCCACTTCCTGAGGACAATTGGAAGATTAAAGAAACTTTGGATGATGAGGGTGACGGTTATGTTGGTTTCATTCACCAAGTTCTGTTCGATAATTATCTGAAGAATCATCCGGAGCCAGATGAGGTTGAATATTACCTCTGTGGTCCTCCATTGATGAATGCAGCGGTACTCAAGTTGCTAGACGACATGGGTATTCCGGAAGAAAATATCCGATTCGATGATTTCGGAGGCTAAATAAAAAATCCCGCATTTGCGGGATTTTTTATTTGCTCATACTTTTTTGATTATTTTTAAAATCTAACCTCCAACTATGAGTATTCAGTCTTTTTTTGAACCCGTAGCCGATTTTCTTTGGCAGAAAAAATATCCTGAAAATTCCTTCTTCAAACAGATTCACTGGTATGGAGAAGAATTTCCCGATCTCAAAGGTATCCAAATTGCGCTCATTGGGCTAAAGGAAACCCGTGGAGAAAAGGAGAGTAGAAGTATGGATCGGGCTGCAATCGAAATTCGCGAGAAGCTTTATTCACTTAAGCGGGGTATTGGTTCCTATCGAGTGGCAGACTTGGGCGATTTGATCCCGGGAGAAAAGCTGGAAGAATCCTACGAGCGGATCCAAAAAGTAGGAGATTTTCTGATGAAAAAGCAGATTCTTCCTATCTACTTTGGGGGAAGTCATGACCTGGATTACGGTCAGTATCTCTCCTATGAAAAGATGAAGAAATTGGTTTCGCTTTTGACCGTAGATGCCAAATTTGACATGGAAGAAGAAGGGCCTTTGTCCCAAAAGCACACCCAAGAGATTATTCTTCATCAGCCAAACTTCCTTTTCTCCTACGCTCACATTGCATACCAGAGTTATTTGGTCGATCCATCCTTGGTAAATGTGATCGAAAAGCTTTATTTCGATCACCTGAGATTGGGATTGGTTCGTAAGGAGTTTAAAGAGATTGAACCCATTATTCGGAATGCTGACCTGCTGAGCTTTGACTTGGCGGCTATTCAATCTTCAGATGCTCCGGGAGTCCCCGAGGCAAATCCTTTTGGGCTTACTGCAGAGGAGGCTTGTCAGATTTGCTGGTTTGCAGGGATGAATGAGAAATTGAGTTCTTTTGGAGTCTATGGATACGAGCCTTATTTCGACGATAGTCAAAATAAAACAGCCATGGTAGCAGCTGTGATGCTTTGGTACTTTATCGAAGGGTTTTATTCAAGGAAAGACAGCCTTTCTTTCAAAAGCAGCGACTATATTAAATATACGGTATCTTTGGACGCAGAGCCAAACTCTTTGGTTTTCTACAAGAGTAAGCGTAGTGGCAAGTGGTGGATGGAAATTCCCCAAAACGATCCTGATAGATTTGACCGGGGTACGATGACCATTCCCTGTAGCTACGGAGATTATCAGACCGCCCAAAAAGGAGAAATTCCCGAGCGTTGGATCAATGCACAGATTAAATTACTCTGATGCAAACCTACACGCGGCAGCAATTAGCGCTTCGAAATGGTCAGGATAAGCCGGAGATTTGGATTGCCTACCAGGGCATTATCTATGATGTGACTGCATCTAGATTGTGGAAAAACGGAAAACATTACGAACATTGGGCTGGACAAGACCTCACAGAGGAGCTAGTCGATGCTCCACATACTGAAAAGGTATTTGGAAGATTTTCAGCCATTGGAAAATTACTATGATTTTAATTGCAGATAGCGGTTCCAGTAAGACAGACTGGAGAGTCATTCATCAAGACGGAAGTATTTCACAATTCAGAGGAGTTGGGTTCAACCCTTACTACCAGACTTCAGAGGAGATGGAAAAGGAAATGCGGCAGGAGTTTCTCTTGAGTATTTCTGCCGTGACTAAAGAAATTTATTTTTATGGAGCTGGATGCTCGGCTGCTGAGCGGAAGGCTGAAGTTTCACGAGCTTTAGCTACGATTTTCCCACATGCTACCATTACAATCGACCATGATTTGGCTGCGGCTGCTCATGCTACCTGTGGCCATGAGCCTGGGATTGCTTGTATTTTGGGGACGGGTTCGAATAGCTGTGATTTTGATGGGGAGAAAATAGTGGCTACCAGGCCAGCTCCCGGCTATATTTTAGGTGATGAAGGGGGAGGAGCGTATGTTGGTAGAAAGCTACTTCGCGACTTTATCTACGATGATATGCCCAAGGATATTCAAGAGGCTTTTGTCAAAGAGTTTGGCTTGACGCAGGAGATCATTCAGGATCATGTTTATCGTAAGCCTTATCCAAATCGATACATGGCTGGTTTCTGCAAGTTTATCACCGAACACAGCAATCACCCTTACTGCTATTCATTGTATTATGAATCGTTTCTAGAGTTTTTTGAAAAGCATATTTCCCGCTACCAGGACTTCCGAAGTAAGCCGGTGAATTTTGTGGGCTCGATCGCCTTTTACAACAGTACAATTCTCCGAAAAGCCGCTTACGATCAAGGATTGAATATTCAGAAAATCATCGAAAACCCCATTGCAGGGTTGACACTCTATCATCAAAATAAGCTATGAAGGTAACCGAAAGCAGTTCGCTCTATGATAATTTGGAACAAATGTCCGTCTTGGATTTGCTCCAAAATATCAACCGTGAAGATCAAAAAGTGCCTTTGGCAGTAGAAAAGATTATACCAGAAATCTCAGCTTTGGTGAGTCAGATTGTCCCTCGGATGGAAGAGGGCGGAAGGCTTTTTTACATCGGAGCGGGGACTTCAGGAAGACTGGGGATTTTGGATGCTTCTGAATGTCCACCTACTTATGGTGTGCCGGATGATTGGGTGATTGGTTTGATCGCAGGGGGAGATTTAGCTATCAGAAAAGCTGTAGAAAATGCAGAGGATGACCCAAATCAAGCCTGGAAGGATATTCAGGCATATGGTTTCAAGGAGCAGGACACCGTCATTGGAATAGCTGCCTCCGGCACAACGCCCTATGTGATCGGCGGGGTGAAAGAAGCTAGGCAAAAAGGATTGCTTACTGCCTGTATTACTTGCAACCCAAATTCCCCATTAAGCCAAGAGGTGGAACATCCACTGGAGGCAGTGGTAGGTCCTGAATTCGTTACGGGAAGTACCCGAATGAAAGCAGGTACGGCACAGAAACTCGTATTGAATATGATTTCTACGACAGTTATGATCAAACTCGGTCGGGTCAAAGGAAATAAGATGGTTGATATGCAGCTAAGCAATGCCAAACTAGTGGAGCGAGGCACCCGGATGATCATGGAGGCCACGGGCTTGGGAGAAACTGAGGCACGAAACCTACTGATCAAGGAAGGTTCTGTCCGAAATGCGACCAAAGCTTTTTATTTGGATAAGGGGCGTGCTGAATAGTATATCGATTGGAAATCATCTATCTTTGCAGCCCAATTCAATTAATTGGAATTCAGTAAATTATCAAAACAACAAAATCCAGCAGTGATGCTGCATACTTATGAAAAACAATCCACGCAAACCATTCTTTGGTAAGGATAAATCAGAAAAAAGAGAGGAGTCTCAAGATCGTCCAAAAAGGTTTAAATCCGGAAAATCAGATTTCCAATCTTCGGATAAGCGATTCGATAAAAAAGGATCCAAACCGCGCTTTAAGAAGGATTTTAATGAAGGAGGGCCAAGTGATAACAGAAAGTCTCCTTCCAAGCGATTTTTTAATAAGGAGGAAGAATCACCTAAGCGCGAAAGAAATGAGCGCGATTACAATCCTGGTACCAAGCGAACTTATGTAGGAAGGGGGAAGGATCAAAAGCCCATGTATGGAGAGAAAGCACCTGAAAAGGGCAATAGATCTTCTGCAAAGAGAGGCTTTGGTAAAAACCGTCCGAATCGTATTCAGAATCAGGAAACCACCCGTCCTGAATATGACTTTCAGGATATTCCCCAGGCAAAGAATAAAAAGTCCAGTACCGAGCTTATTCGCCTCAATAAATACATTGCCAACTCAGGTATTTGTAGCAGGAGGGAAGCTGACCAACTCATTCAAAATGGTCAAATCACCGTCAATGGAGAAGTGATCAAGGAGATGGGCTATAAGGTCAAGCGCGATGACCGCGTGGTGTATAATGGGAAGCGAATTAACCCTGAGAAGCCAGTCTATATTCTACTGAATAAGCCAAAGGATTTTATCACTACCACAGAGGATCCTTTGGAGCGAAAAACAGTCATGAATCTGGTAGAAAATGCCTGTGAGGAGCGGATATTCCCAATTGGAAGGTTGGATAGAAATACCACGGGATTGCTTTTGTTTACCAATGACGGCGAACTCGCGGCCAAGCTATCTCATCCTTCCAACAAGATCAAGAAGATCTATCAGGTGACGCTCGATAAGCCATTGACCAAAAATGATGAAGAGGCAATCCGGGAAGGATTGACGCTGGAAGATGGCCTAGCCGAGGTGGATGATTTGCAGGTACTTTCAGTGGATCGAAGAATCTTAGGTTTGGAAATTCATATTGGTAAAAACCGAATTGTGAGGAGAATCTTCGCACATCTAGGCTATGATGTCACAGCGCTTGATCGAGTGTTGTATGCAGGCCTGGACAAGAAAGACCTGAAGCGGGGTAATTATCGCTTCCTGTCTGAAAAAGAGGTAGTCAGACTCAAGTTTTTCCTTTAAAACACTTAGCCCAAGAGCATCCTGTTCTTGGGCTTTATTTTTTATATTTTTCCGCTTTTCTTTCAGTAAGATTAGTGTCCGGACTAAAGTGAGCCAAGGTGCTTATAATCTAAGTTTTTCTTTGCTAAGTCGATCCAGTTCCTCAAGTAAGGCGATCATTTTAATTCGATTCTCTTTTTTAGAGACATCAAATCCAAGTCCTGCAAATTGCCGTTGAATAAATTTCAAAGCATTGTAAGGCGTTACGGTTGTTTTGTTGAATGCGGCTTCCTCAGGAGTGAGGATATTGTTGTACATATCCATCAAGACAATACCTCGATCCGATTTTTGAAGTATTTCGATGGAACTGTCAATTGCTTTTGACCAATCCATAGGGTGTAAGGGTTTTTTAATCAGGGGAATAAGCTTTACAAACCAAATCAAAAAAAGCAGATAATCTAGCTTTTGACAGGAAATTTTATGATTGGGTTTGTAGGCTTTTCTTGATCAATAAAAAGCCTTTAGACTTTGGTGAAGGTCTTTCTTGGTCATGATTCCTCCTTTTCGCCAGAGGATTTTTCCTCTTTTGAATAATGCGTAATGGGGAATAGACCTGACGGCAAACTGCTGTGCCAGTTGAGGATGCTTATCTACGTTTATTTTTAAAAGTTTGATCTTCCCACCAAGCTCGTCCAGTACCTCTGCGATAATCGGGTCCATCGTCTGACAGGGTCCACACCAATCAGCATAAAAATCTACCAAAACAGCGTCTTGGCTTTTCTGAATCAATTCTTTGGGGTTTTTTTTTGCCATAAGCAAAAATGCCGACCCCTGAGAGTCAAGAGCCGGCATTTGATTTTATTTGATACGATTACTGATTTGCACCTGCTGGAGGAGTAGGCATCTCTAATCCAAGCTTAGCCAAAACCAATTCAGTGAATTTGTCCTGCTCTTTGGTGTAAAGAAGGATAGGAGCTTGACCGGCTGTCTCAGCAAAGATATGGGTGTAGTTATTTTCAGCGGCTACTGCATTGATCGCATTGATCACCTTAGTCTGTACAGGCTCTAGGAGCTCCTGTAGCTTTCGCTGATAGCTCACTTGAGCATCTTGCTCGTATTTTTGAAGATCTTGCTGAAGCTTAGTCAATTCTGCTTCTTTTGCCGCGCGTGCATCATCAGTCATAGTCTGAGCAGCCTGTTGATAAGTCTGCACTTGACGCTGAAAATCGTTCGCTTTAGTCTGAATGTTGGTTTGAAGCTGAGTTTGATAGTCTTGCAAATCAGCGCCAATCTGCTCCATCTCTGGCATCAGGTCCATGATAAACTCCACATTGGTATAGCCAATTTTCAAGTCTTGTGCTTGTGCTGCAAATCCTGCGCAGATCAGAGCGACTGCAGAAAGGATAACTTTTACTTTCATACGTTTTGAATTTAATTTTAATTGTTGTCTTCTATTCCTAATTCTTCCAAGACAAATTCCGAATAATCATGTCTTGGGTCTGTGTAAATAATGCCCGAAGGTACGGAAGCTTTGTCAAATAACATCGCCAAGTTGTTTTTACGGGAAACCCGCTCGATGGCATCGTATATTTTTGACTGTAGCGGTTGCAAGAGTTCGGCTTGCTTTTGGAAGTACTGACCGTTGATTCCGAATATCCGGCTGTTGAACTCCTGAGAAGTTTTTTCCTTCTTTTGGATTTCCTGCATTCGTTTTTGGTACATTTCTTCGGTCAAGAGGACTTCTTCCGCCTTGAGCTGTATATACATTTCTTTGATCTCAGCATCCAAATCCTGTGCCTCTTTCTTCCAGGCATTACTCAGCTTTTCCAGCTCTTGCTGTACCACTTTGTAATCCGGGTGCTTGTTGAGCACATATTCTGAGTCAATGTATCCAAACTTTTGAGCCAATAACTGATTGCTAATCAAAGTAATGGATAGCAAAAGTATGATTTTGATGGCTTTGTTCATGTCTAATGATATCATTTTGTCCTAGGAGCTAAAACGCTCGAACCAAACATTAAATTTGACATAAATTAACCAATTCTGCATCAATTTATTTTATCTAAACTGCTGACCAATGGTGAAGTGGAACTGTGGACCACTTCGACGAGTCTGTCCAGGGATGGGGTCGAAACCGTAGCCCCAGTCTACACCGAGCAATCCAAAGGCTGGCATAAAGATCCGTGCACCCACACCCGCAGATTTTTTCAAATCATACGGATTGAATTCCTCATAGGATCCCCAGTTGTTACCAGCTTCAGCAAATCCTAAGACAAATATGGTAGCAGAAGGGTTCGGAGAAACCAAGAATCGCAACTCCATCACGTATTTGTTATACACGATACCTCCAAATGGATCTGGGTCTGCTGTACCACGGGTATCCCGACCTGGGGTGATGGATTGGTTTTCATAACCTCTCAGACCGATGATTTCTTGACCTAGGGCAAAGTTGTTGAAGGTCATCCCGTCACCACCCATTACGAATCGCTCCAATGGAATGATGCCGATTCGATTACCATAAGATCCCAAGAATCCCATGTGCGCTCGAGCACTTGCCACGAGTTTGTTGGACCCAAATAGTGGAGTGTAAATACTCGCATCAAACATCCACTTATGATATTCCAGCCACTTGTACTTTTCCTCATCCGGAGATTCTGGACTTAGATTGTCATTCATGGATGAGTAAGGTGGAGTCATCGCCACATTTAGCATCACATTCGATCCAAATCTTGGATAGATTGGATTATCGATGTTGTTCCTAGCTATCGTTGTGTTGAGTGTAAGACTATTGGATCTACCTGTTGGATAGCTCAGACCAAATGAAGTACCAAACTGATCAAATTCGTAAACTTGGAATTGCAGGGAGTTAGAAATGCTGAAATAATCATCGGGCCAGGTAACTCTTCTAGCTAAGCCTAGGGTAGCTCCAGTGATTTTGAAGAAGCCAAGTTCCTGTCCAAAATTGCCTGGATTAAAGAAGTCAACCTGACGCTGTACAGAGTGATTAAAGCTGAAACTCAATGCATTCGGCTTCTTACCTCCAAACCAAGGTTCAGTCAATGAGATCGAATAGTTTTGGAAAGATCGACCATTAGCCTGTACTCGAAGTGAAAGCTTCTGTCCATCTCCCACAGGAAGTGGATCCCACTTGTCGAAGTTTCCGATGTTTTTGATCGAGAAATTGTTGAACGTCAAGCCAACTGTACCAACGAATCCGAAGAATCCTCCCCAACCACCGGAAAGCTCAATTTGATCATTTGGACGCTCTTCGAGCTCAAAGGTGATGTCCACGGTAGCAGCATCAAAATTTGGCCGGAGATCAGGATTGATCTTTTCCGGATCAAAATAGCCCAATTGGGAAAGTTCTCGAATGGTTCGTACCAAAAGTGCTCTATTGAACTTCTGCCCAGGGAGAATTCGGATTTCCCGCATTACTACGTGGTCGGAAGTTCGCTCGTTTCCTTTGATATTGACAGAATTCACAGTCACCTGAGGACCTTCAAAAATCCGCATTTCCATATCAATGGAATCACCGATTACGTTGACTTCTACAGGTTGGATGTTGAAAAACAAGTATCCATCGTCCTGATAGAGAGAGCTGACATCATCGCCTTTTTGAGGGTCATAATTCAGTCTTTTTTCCAGTTTCTCCCGATCGTAAACGTCGCCTTTTTGAATTCCCAACTTGGCTCGTAGCACCTGATCTGGGTGAATAAAGTTTCCGTTGAATTCAATATTTCGATAGTAATATTTTTGACCTTCTTCGATTTCTAGGTCAATATTGATTTCATCTTGACCAAAGGAATAAATCGAATCGGTAACGATTTTGGCATCTCTAAAACCTTTCGTTTGGTAGAAATTGACCACATTGTCTTTATCGTTTCGATATTCTTTTGGGATGTATTTCGATCCTGCGAAAAAGTTGAGTTTGAAATTTTTATTGATGTATGACTTGACATCCTCCTTTGAGGCGGAGTCAGTGTACAAAATTGCATTCGCTACGTCTGAAGGCCCAGCCGCGGTCATTCTGGAATAGACATCCTTAAAGACACTTACCCGAGCATGTTCTTTGGTTTTCTTGAGTTTGGATTTGATTTTGGCGTCTGTGATTTCCTCATTTCCAAACACCCGGATTTCGTTGATCTTGACTTTTCCTTTGGTATCTACATCAAATCTAAGTTTCACGCTATTGGGTAAAGTCGTATCTCTGACTTGGGCTACCTTTACTTCTGTGTTCAAAAAGCCTTTGTCGACAAAGTATTTTTGAATATTTCTTTGGGAAGTGTTGAGTACATCCTCACGCACTACCCGACCACGGATATTTATTTTATCCCGTAGTTCGCTTTCTTGGGTTTTGTTGATCCCGGTAAATTCAACTCTGGAGAATCGCGGGCGCTCAGTGAGGTCAAGCAACAATGAAATGTCTTCACCCTCTACCTTTGTGACCAAGATTTTCACATCTCCGATGATCCCCTGATTCCAGAGTTTTTTCAGAGCATTGGAAATAGCATCTCCGGGCACCTCGATCTGATCATCCACCTTCAGCCCTGAAAGGGAGATGATCGCGTTTTCATCAAGCGTCGAAAGCCCTACAGCTTTTATCTCGGCGATTCGATAAGTCTGTGGCTTGGAGTAGTTCAACTCCATGATGTCTATAGGCTTGCTCGAGGAATATCTCGATTGCCCAAGCCGTATCTGCGACATCGCTGTGTTTGCCCATACTAGACAAAATAGAATCAGTAAACTTCTTTTCATCAATTACTTAAGATTTAACCTGCTCCCCTGTTTTGCCAAACCTACGCTCTCTCTTCTGATAGTCGATGATAGCAGCCAAGAGGTGCTCTCTTCTGAAATCAGGCCATAGAACCGGAGTAAAATGTAACTCCGTGTAGGCTAGTTGCCAAAGCAGAAAATTGCTGATACGATACTCCCCACTTGTCCGAATCATCAGTTCCGGATTGGGGATGCCCGCGGTCTCAAGGTGGTCTTCAATCAACTGTTGGTTGATTTCTTCTACCTTCAATTTTCCTTCAGAGATTTTTTGAGCAATGCGCTTGGTTGCTTGGGTGATTTCCCACTGACCACTGTAGCTAAGTGCTAAGATGACAGTCAATCCATCATTTCCTTCTGTTGTCCTCTTGGCTTCCATTAGCTTGTCGAAGGCATTGGGAGGAAGGCTGTCCAGATCACCGATACTTTCCAGGCGGATGTTGTTTTTCATCATCATCGGCACCTCATCAGTGATAGTTTTTACGAGGAGTTCCATCAATCCATTGACTTCTTCCTGTGGACGGGACCAGTTTTCGGTCGAAAACGAAAATAGAGTCAGGTACTTTACACCAAGATTCTCTGCCCCCTCAATGGCATCCTTCACGGCCTGAATAGCGTGACGATGACCAAATATCCGCATGGCGCCTTTCTTTTTGGCCCAGCGGCCATTGCCATCCATGATGATTGCTATGTGATTGGGGATTCGCTCTCGGTCTAAAACTTCCTTCATTACTTCCGATCCGGGTACCTACATTTTTGGAGGTACAAAAATGCTATTTCTTTTCCAAATATTAAGCCTAAGACTCAATTAATTAATAGGCGTAGCACTTTGTACTCTGTATGGTATAGCTGATCGTGAGACTCAGGAAGTAGTACCAGTCCTTGTCGTAGGGATTTCCAAAATTAATCCCGTATGGTTGATCGGGGTTATTTGGGTCTTGGAATCTTGGTATGGGCGGGGAGCTACTATCAATTCTATCGATAAAATCCGTGAAAGTAGCCCGGATTCCTGCTTCCATAGCCAGGGTCCAGCGATCATTGAGCCGATATTTCACTCCCCCACCAAAGGGAATGACTACCGTGCCTAGATTGTAGCGATCGGAGGAGTTGAATGCATAGGTATTTCCTTTGAGGAAAAAATGCGTGTATCCAATTCCAAAGAATGCATAGGGAGACCAGAAGAACTCAGAATCATTCCGAAGGAAATCCAAAAAATTGAATTCCATTACCGCTGACCCCTCGATCATTCCACCCCTAAACCGCGCATCTCTACGCTGAGCAGCTAGGTCTAAGGGTCTTACGCTATCGGTCGCCCGAATCGTCCCTGCTGTAATGCCTACCCGAAGCGTCCAGACATTGTCAAAATTTCTCTTGCCAAACAACGTGCCGTGAAGACCTAAATGGTCCAGGTCAATAGTTCTGAGTATATCTCCGGTGTAAGCAGTGGTGCCTAGACCTCCTCCGATTTCGTATTTCTGAGCTTTGGCATCAGGGGCTGTAATCCCCGCAAAGAGCAGAAAACAATAAAAGAAGCTGAGTATCTGAAAATTGACCTTTTTCAAGACGATGCAAGTTATGAAGTACCTAACGTTTAAAAAACGCTCTTTGGTATCTCCTGGGTTAATCTTTGTTAAGCTAAAACGATCATTTGGAGCCTTAATTTCTCATATCTAGACCCCAATGTAATTTCTGTCTCAAGGTATCAAAAAAATCATAATTGGGAAGCTTTACAAGTTTGGCTGAAAATGTCTCTTTTTTGATTTTAAATCTTAGTTCCGGTGAAACAGAGGTGGATCTAGAGTCCAGCGAGACCAAGTATTTGTCAGCTCTACCCTCGATTTCTATACATATTTCACTGTCGTCAGAAACCACTATCGGCCTCACATTGAGGTTGTGAGGGCTGACCGGGGTAATCACCAGGTTTTTTGCTTTGGGAGAAAGTAATGGACCACCGCAACTTAGCGAATAACCTGTGGATCCGGTAGGCGTGGCCACAATGAGTCCATCTGCCCAATAGCTGTTTAGATATTTTCCATCCACGTAGGTGTGTACGGTGATCATGGAAGAGGTGTCTCGCTTGTGAATGGTGAATTCATTCAGCCCGAAGTTCAAGCCATTGAAAAGTTTTCGATCACAGTCTAAGGACACGAGGCTTCTTTCTTCTATTTGAAAATTTCCAGAGGATAGATGATTGACCGCCTCCTCAATAGTGTCTGTGGTAACTGTAGCCAAAAAACCCAATCTCCCTGTATTCAGTCCTAAAATCGGGGTCTCCAAAGCTCCTACTTGGCATACTGAGTCCAAAAGGGTCCCGTCCCCACCAATGGAAATCAGAAAATCGATCGAAGCCATTTTATTTTTGGAATCGATGAGCTGATAGGTAAGACCAGTATTTCCCTGCATTCGAAGGAGTCTGTCGAAGGGCTGTGTGACGTGAATTTCAAAGCTTTTTTTCTCCAAAGCACGAAAGAGTGCTTTGATGTCTTGAAGAAATTCTTGCTTTAAGCTGAGTCCGTGAAGCGCAATTTTCATGTGGTTATAATTGCTTTTTTAATGGTCACATGGAATCTCGCAAACTTTAAAATCATCCCGGTGTGTGTCGCTAGCGACCTGCTCGATTTCATCCACTAAATATCTAAAAATCTCAGCAAGTTGCCGATTCGGTCTTCTTCACTGCTTATACCTGCTTCTTCCTGATAGTGATCGAGGATTTTGTAGCCAAAGCGCTCCAAAGTAGCTTTGATATAGCGAAGTTCGGGCTGATCTAGCTTCAGCGTTAGCTTTATCTTAGAATCATCGAGAGGATCATTGCTGATAAATGAGCTAAGGATTTTGGTATTTTCTGTCTCTGTGAGTCGGGCAATCTCAGCTAGGCTATAGTCCGACATATTCATGGAAAGGACCAAGACAGAACCTTGAGACTGAATGGAAAGGCTATCTGCAAAAGCTGATATGGCGTCTTCCATGGTCACAACTCCCAGGTAGGTCATTTCTCTGTCCAGAACCGCCACCATATTGGAATGGTGTTCAGCACTTATTTTCAAAATATCATATACGTGCTGATCAGTGTAGACCCAACAGTTGTAGTTATTCAAAGGAATTGTTTCAAGAAACTTCTCTGGGTCATTTAAATCAAAAATGATCTCATCACTCAAAAATCCAAGAAACTTACCCTTATCTACCACTGGCAAAAGGTCTGTACGAATCTCTTCCATCCAGGCCAAAGCCATCTTGGCCTGATCGGTCAATTTGAGTGGTGGAATAACGTTATTGATAAATTCGTACGCCTGCATAAATGAAAGTTAGGAAATGATTTATAAAAGCAAAACGCCTAACTAGGTTTTCTTGTTCCTTGAATCGAATCCTTGATTAGAAGATCAGGTTGTTTAGGATACCTAAAACAATTCCACCTAAGATAATCCAAGGAGATGAAATTTTGGTGAATTGGAGGAGGCTGTAGGCAGTTAAAATCATGAAAATATTCAGCAAATTAGCCTCCAGAGGTTCGAAAAGCAGATATGCAGCAGCAATGAGCATACCGCAGGAAACTGCATTGATGCCTTCGAGTGCAGCACGAACTGGGCGGTATTTTTTGAGTTGATCCCAAAATCGGATGACGAAAAATATTAAAAAAATACCTGGAAGAAATATTCCTGCAGCAGCTATCAAGCCACCAGTAAGGAAGCCTAGTAAACCATACTCCCGCATAGAAAGCGCTCCGACGAAAGAAGATATACTGAAGGTAGGTCCGGGAATTCCTTGGGAAATTGCGTATCCGGTAAGAAACTCTTCCGAAGAAAGGAAGTGCTTGAAATCTACAAACTCGGTGTAGAGATAAGGGACTAATACTTGCCCCCCTCCAAAAATCAAACTTCCGTTTCGATAGAAATTTTCGAATAATAAGACCGATTGGAATTTGGTCAAAGCACCCAATACTGCGGCACCTGCCAGCACTCCCGCCCAGAGGTAGAAATTAGCCCATTGGATCTTTAGTGGGGTGTCTTGCTCCAGTTTAGGTTGTTTTTTGTATTTGATGGAGGTGCTTAATCCTCCGATCAGCAGCAGGATGGGAAATACGAAGGGCGAACTGTAGAAAAAGGCCACAAAAGTGGAAATAAGAACCAAAACCATTGCCTCGGTGGTCTGCACCATTTTGCTGATGGTTTTCTGAGCCGCAAAAATGATAAACCCAATGGCCATGGGCTGAATGAATTTGGCAAAATTCAGTGCCCCGGGTGTTTTTTCCTGAAGAAAGTAAATTAAAATAGCGGCTCCCGTCATGATCAAACTGGCTGGAATGATCCAAACCAAGAGTGCCAGATAAGCAAGATTGGGTCCTCCAACCCGAAAACCGATGGCGGAAACCAACTGTGTAGAGGATGGACCCGGGAGCATATTGCATAGCGCATTTAGCTCCCAAAGCTCATCTTCGGTAATGTAGCCGCGTTGATTGACCATTCGCTCCAAGAGCATGGCTAGAAAAGCTTGCGGTCCTCCAAACGCAGTCAGCGAAAGGGCCAGAATGTCCTTAAGAAACAAGTAGTATCTGACCCTTTTGATCGACATGGTTTATTTTTTCAAGCCTAGTTCCCGTAGGCGCTCATCCAAAAATTCGCCTGCCGTTGCATCTTCAAATTGCTTGGGGTTTTCTTCACTGATGCAACTTTCCAGACATGTCAAGTCCATTTCAGAGCGTGGGTGCATGAAGAAAGGAATGGAATATCGGCTCGTATTCATCAATTCACGAGGTGGATTCACTACCCGGTGAATGGTTGATTTCAACTTTTTATTGGTCAGTCGCTCGAGCATATCGCCTACATTCACCACCAACTGGTCAGGAAGTGCCGTGATAGGAATCCATTTGCCATCCTTTCTCAATACCTGTAGCCCATCTGCACTGGCTCCCATCAAAAGAGTAATGAGATTGATATCCCCATGCTCTGCAGCGCGAACGGCATCATCAGGCACTTCTTCGGGATTTTCGATAGGGAAATAGTGAATCTGTCTCAGGATTGAATTTCCATATGCTACTTTATCCTCAAAGTAATCCTCTTCCAATTCCAAGCTGATTGCAATCGCTCTAAGCATCGCCTTTCCTGCTTTTTCGAGGGTTTGGAAAGCTTCAGTCGCCGCATCTTTGAATTCAGGGATTTCTTCCGGCCAGACATTGGATGGATATTCTTCCTTCACAGAATCCCCCTCGGGAATCTCAGAAAGTTCTTGTCCCACATGGAAAAACTCTTTCAAGTCGCCGGTATTTCTGCCTTTGGCATGCTCTTTTCCTTTGCCGGTATAGCCTCGCTGAAATCCTATTTCTGGATGTTCATACTTCGTTTTTACTTCATCCGGCAGGCTGAAAAAGTCCTTGATTGACTTGTATAGACGATCTTGAAGGTCTTGATTGAGACCGTGGTTTTTGATCGCTACAAAACCTATGTTTTCGTATGCTTCACTTAGTTTTTTGACAAAGGCTGCTTTTTGTTCGACCGACCCGGAAGTAAAATCGGCAAGATCCAAGCTGGGGATTTCATCAAAGAGGATTGACATAGTGGGTATGTTAAATGTATGGCAAGTAAAATTTGGCTAAAAATAATACCTTTAGAGTCAAAACCCATGCTGATGAAAAAGAACCTGATATTTCTTGGCTTTGCTGTGGTATTTCTGATGGCTTGCTCTGAGGAAAGAAAAAAAATTAACGAGCAGGTAGTGCCGCATCCTTCGGAAGATTCTACGCAAGTAGAGGTTGCGCGAGACGAGGTTGCTTTTTTTCAATATGAAGAATTACCTGATTTTCCAGATGCCATTTTGGAGCTTTATACACCTTTAGGGAATCAGGTGTTCAGGCCTGGTAAAGTTCCTTTCGAATTCAATATCAAGAATTACCCCTTTGAAGAGGAAGCTTCAAATCGGTTTAGGCTTTTTCTAATTCTAAATGGAAGTGATCCAGTTGGTCATCGAAGTCCGATTTTTCAACAGGAGCTTCAGGAAGGTACTTATCGGGTAGTGGCTTTTTTGGTGGATGAAGCAGGTTTTGCCTTGAAAAACTTTGGAAACTACGTTGACCGGGATTTCCAAGTAGGAGATTCCAGGCCCTTTCCTTATTCGGCAGAGCCGTATTTAGCCCTGAATTTTCCCCGGGCAAATCAAGAGTATGGCGCTGAAGATGAATTTGTTGTGGACTTTTTAGTGCTTGGAGGTGATATGAAGTTGGATGGGCTGAAAGTGAAAATCGAAATTGGAGACTACGAGTACGAAATAGACCATATGGCTCCAATCAGGATTGAAAATCTCCCTGCCGGCGAATATCAGGTGAAAGTTTCTCTCCTCAGAAATAACAATACTGAGCTCGAGGGACCATTCTCTTCCGTCACCAAGACGGTGATTGTGCGATAAGTAGCTATCTTTGCGATTTCACACAATTTTGATTTAATACATGCTACTTGTCAATCAAATCCGAGAAAACTTTGATGCTGTTTTAGCCGGTTTACAAAAAAGAAATTTCCCTGATGCTACTGCTGTTTTGGAGCAGGTGATCGCCTTAGACGATCAGCGTAAATCATCCCAAACCCAGCGAGATCAACTTCAAGCCGAATCAAACAGTATTTCCAAGCAAATCGGGGTCTTGATGAAGAACGGTCAACGAGAGGAGGCTGAAAGAGTCAAATCTCGGACTGCTGAGTTGAAAACCGAGATCAAAGCGTTGGAGGATTCAACAACTCAGGCAGAGGAGGATCTAAAGGCTTTACTTTATACTATTCCGAATATCCCTCATCTTTCCGTTCCTGCCGGGAAATCGGCTGATGATAATGAGGTGGTTTTGGAAAATGGTGCCATTCCTACCCTGCATGAGGATAAGTTGCCGCATTGGGAACTGATAAAAAAATACGATATCATCGATTTTGACTTGGGTGTAAAAATTACCGGTGCGGGTTTTCCTGTTTACAAAGGAAAAGGAGCGAGACTTCAGCGTGCATTGATTAATTTTTTCTTGGACGAAGCTCTAAAAGCAGGCTTTGTAGAAGTGCAACCACCCATCTTGGTCAATGAGGATTCTGGCTATGGTACGGGTCAACTTCCTGATAAAGAGGGACAGATGTATCATGCCACTGCGGATAATTTGTATTTAATCCCAACGGCTGAAGTTCCAATCACTAACTTGTATCGAGATGTGATTTTATCCGAGGAGGAGTTGCCGGTAAAGAATGTTGGTTATACGCCTTGTTTTCGAAGAGAAGCTGGAAGTTGGGGAGCTCATGTCCGGGGATTGAATCGCTTGCATCAATTTGACAAAGTAGAGATAGTTCAAATTACACACCCGGATAAATCCTACGAGGCTTTGGAGCAAATGAGTTCCTATGTACAGGGGCTTTTGCAGAAGCTTGAGCTTCCTTATCGAGTTCTCCGTCTTTGTGGAGGTGATATGGGCTTTACTTCCGCATTGACCTATGATATGGAGGTTTATTCTGCTGCACAAGAGAGGTGGCTTGAAGTGAGCTCAGTTTCTAACTTTGAAACCTACCAGAGTAATAGATTAAAGCTACGCTTCAGAGGAGAGGATAGGAAAACGCAATTGGCACATTCCTTAAATGGATCAGCTTTAGCACTTCCTCGAATTGTAGCGGCAATTCTTGAGAATAACCAAGAGGCAGATGGTATCCGCATGCCAGAAGTATTGCATGGTTATCTGGGATTCGATAGAATATAAATAAGCTAAACCGTCCGACTATCGGACGGTTTTTTCATTTAAATCCGATCTAAAATGAAAAAGATCTTTGTTTTATTCGCTTTCCTGGTTTTGGCAAATTTCTCCTATGCTCAAGAGGAGTCTGATAGAGAGCTGATTATTCAAACTGTTCAACTTTACTTTGATGGGATGATGGAACGGGACCGTTCGAAGTTGGATCAGGCGTTTTTACCAGAGGCAAGATTAATTGGCTACCGAGGAGAAAATCTGACCATCACGGATTTTGAAACTTGGGCTAGTGGTACGGCAAAGGGGACTCCAAGAGATACCAATGAGTATAAAAATAACATCGTTTCCATTCGAGTACAGGGGAATACCGCTTCAGTGGAAACAGAGCTCTATTGGCCTGGAATCTATTACTATGATTTTTTGACCTTGATAAAGGTGAATGGGACCTGGAAAATTGTCCACAAAAGTTGGACAGAGAAAAAACTATGAGGATAGCTGTTGATGAATAGCTAATACCTGAGGTATTAATAGCGTATTTTCCTTGTTTTTAATGATGTAGTCAGCCTTTTCATTTTTCTCCTCGTCAGGTAGCTGTTGATCAATAATATGATTGACCTGGTCTGCAGTTCGGTGTGGGTCACGCATCAGAACTCTCGCGATTCTAATTTTCAGCGGTGAGCTTACATTGATGACCGCGTCAAGCTTCTTTTCTTGGCCCGTCTCGAAAATTAAGGCAGCTTCTTTAAGAACATAGCTGCCATTTTGAGCAGAAGCCCATGCTTCAAAATCCCTTCCTACTGCCGGGTGCACAAGGCTATTGATGATTTTTACTTTCTCAGGATCGCTAAAAACCTTTTCAGCTAAATATGGCCGATTGAGTTGATCGTTTTTATCATAGCTTTCCTCACCAAAAGCAATCTTTATTTGCTTTTTTAACTCCTGGTCTTCATTCATGAGCTTCTTGGCTCGATCATCGGCATAATAAACCGAAACCCCCAGGATTTCAAAAATTTTTGCAACGGTGGATTTTCCAGAAGCAATTCCTCCGGTCAATCCCACGATTTTGGGCTTAGTTGCCATAGATCAATTTAAAACTACTGGGTTCTACTCTTACCTGATCCAAAAATTCCGGCAATGGACTGACTTGAATTGAGATTGTGGAATCTTCCTTGTTTCTTCTCGAATAATTTAAAACTGCCTCAAATTCCAAATCTTTTAGCTGATCAGTTTTCCGCTCATCCACCAAGTAATACATCATTACGATAGGCTCTTCCTCTTCCAAATTTACCGATCTGGGGAAATTCACCTTTTTCAATTTTAGGCGTTTGTTCCCCTCCAAAAAAGCAACCACTTCAAGTTCTATCTTTATTTCTTCGGTTTCTAAGGTCACAAATTCAGCCAGTTCCTTAGAGATTTTTAAGGGGATATTTTTAGAAATATTCTGATCAATTCTGTTTTCGTCTAGGGAAATGGGGAATTTCCCTTCATAAAGGTCCAGAATGCTTGAGGGGCCTTTCAAGGTAATTGTATTGGGCTCAAAAGTCGGATTAGAGAGCATGCGGATGTTTTTCCCTAGAGAGTAGCTAGTAGAGTCTAGGGTTGGTGTGAGTTTGATAGTACGAATCGGATCGATTTGGAACTTTAGGCTATCAGTCCCAAGATTTAAAAGTTGGGTGGGGGAAATAAATTCACTTAAACTCCTTCTCACATCAGCAGTCAGAAGGTAGTCATTGGCTGCAGGTCGATCAAGCTCAACGAGGAAAGGCTGTACATTGACCTGAAAATATTTTTGAAGCAGATCCCATCCATTTCCGTTGATCTCGATTTCTATACTGGATGGTAAAGGTTTCACAGCCATAAACTGCTCTTGATCGAATTCGAATTCGATTGGATAATCCACAATGGTGGTGTAGTCCTCTTTATTGAGAGCATTTAAAATCCAAAAAGTGGTAGCCGCTGCGACGCAGAGAACTACCACTTTGATATTGGAGACTTGTTTGGGGCTTATTCCCCTTTTGGACTGTTTAGTTTCCGGCAAAATTCAACTTATTTTGAAGTTTTTTTGGTGAAATCTAGACTAATCGCTGACTTTTCAACGGTTACTTTAAATCCGCGATCGAGTTCCATCGTCACTGTGTCACCATCGATCGAAGAGACTTTTCCGTGAAGTCCACCAATGGTGACGATTTGATCGCCTTTTTTGATTTCCTCAATGAATTTTTTTGTCTCTTTTTGTTTTTTCTGCTGTGGACGGATCATGAAGAAATACATGATCAGAATGATGGATCCAAATAGGAAAACCTGTCCCATGATGCCTGCACCTCCAGCGGAGGCTTGAGCCAAAATACTTGTTATCATTTGTTATTTATCGCTTTACTGGTCCAACGGGAGCAGGGCCTCCAGCTTTCGGTGTAACATTACCACGCAGTCTCAATCGAGTCACGGTTGGGTTGGTATTAGCTTGGATGGTTACCGTCGGAGCTTGTGCACCAGACTTAGCAGTTGAGTTGAAAACCACCTTCACAAAACCAGTTTCTCCTGGGTTAACCGGAGTTTTGGTCCAGTCAGGGCTAGTACAGCCACAAGATGCCGTAATGTTTGAAATTACTAGTGGAGCTTGTCCATTGTTAGTGAAGTTGAAAACTCGCTCTACAACTTGTCCTTCGTTGATGGTACCGAAGTTGTATTCCATTTCTTCAAACTGGAATGCTCCCAATGTTGCCGGATCGGCAGCTTGAGTAGTTTGAGCGTTCACAGGAGTGATGGATGATCCTTTCGCTTCCAATTGAGCAATTTTATCCTCTAGCGCTTTGATTTTCTCATCCTGCTGGGTCTTTTGACTGCAAGCTCCTAAAGAAAGGGCTGCAACTGCTGCTGCGATGCTTAGAATTCTAAGTTTCATAATCAGTTGTCTTTATTGATTTGGTCGATTAATTTATTTACGTCGTTAAGTAGATTTTCTGCCTTATTTTTAGCGTCGTTGATCACTCGCTTACCCTCTGTTTTTGCTTCGTTGAGGTGTAGCTCTTTTCCTTCCACGAGTTCATCGATGAGTTCTTCCAACTCGTTTTTGTATTTTGATAGTCTGTAGGAAAGTCTATCGCGGGTATTGCTTCCTGTATCAGGCGCAAACAAAATACCCAATGCAGTACCAACGCCTGCTCCAAGTACAAATGCTATTAATGAATTGCTGCTCTTGCTCATAGTTTCTGTTATTTATTGTCCAAAAGTCCTCTTCCGCTCTTACGGATTTTTCCCTTTTCAGTTAACTCTTTTGACATCACATCCAAAAGGCCGTTTACAAACTGCTTACTTTTCGGTGTGCTGTAAGTCTTCGAGATATCTATGTATTCGTTGATGCTGACTTTTACAGGAATGCTTGGGAATTGCTGCATTTCTGTAATCGCCATAGAGATGATCACCTTATCGGTGAAAGCCAGTCGATCAATGTCCCAATTTTTGGTTTTTTGAGCGATCAGCTCCCTGTTTTCTGCACCTCTCTCGATGGTGAAGTTAAAGATATTTTGAAAAAACTCCTTATCCTCCTCCCAGTTCATCGCAATTTCAGGTAGATCTGAAACTTCACTGTTCAGTACATTTTTGAAAACTTTTGCTGCCAAACTTCTCACGACAGCTTTGTTCTCTGTCCAATTAAGGTCCTTTTCAGAAAAGTAGTTCAGAATTACCTCATTTTTGAAAATAATTTTCTTCAAAATGGCCTCTACTATCTCTTCATCCTGCTCAGCAGTCGGTTGGTCGATGCCTAAGTAAGCTTGATATTCCTCGGAAGGCTTGACATAGTCCCGGAACCATTCCTTGATCTCCAGCTCAATGTCGTCCAAGTTGACATTGTTTTTAGCTAAAGCGGCTTGATATGCGGGAGAGTTTCGAAGTTTTTCAAGAATTTGATTCCGGTGTAAGTTCAATTCGGAGGAAAATTCCACTGCTTGGCTTCCTGAAAGTTTGCGCTTTCTTTCATATTCCTTCCCTACATGGTCTGCAAATGCCTGGATCAATTCAATCGCCGTGAGATAGAGTTGGGGAATTCGCTCGGCTGATGTGACCATATTTTTAAGCAAAAATTCCCGGTCTCTCAGGTTAGCGTTTCGATATTGAACAATGGCTTCTTTGACTGCTTTTTTGACTTTTGGGCTGGCATCAGATCCCTCAATGGCATCTGTGTTGTTTAGGTTTTTTTCAAAAATCTCCAAAGCCAACTGGGCCTCTCTGTTCAAGGCGGCTTTGTCCTGAACTTCCATGCTATTTAGATCAGGAAGGAAGGATTCTTTGATGAAATCGCGAGCGAGATTATGATTGGATGCCTTGCACTGTTCGTAGGCATAGAGGTTCTGAAAAGCTTTGACCCTGAGGATTCTTCGATTTAGCATAATTAGTCAAACGAGCTGCAAATATAGTCATTTTGATTGGGCTTATTCGCCCGGATCGCTCATAAAAAAGCCACCGAAGCAATACGGTGGCTTTTAAATTTAAGCGAGTTTATTCTTTTTAAAAGGGTAACTTAACTCTACCGATAGCAGCTATTCGCTCTTTTGCAACTTGAATAGCTGCCTGCTGAGCAGGAATTTGCTCTTTTTCGGATTTATCCAAAATACCTAGGCAAGTATCATATATTTTTTCAGTCTGCTTGAAGACTGTTTCTTGCTGATAATCTCCAAGGTATTCAGCTCCGACGTTGATTACTCCTCCTGCATTGATGAGGAAGTCAGGAGCATAGACGATTCCTTTTTCCAAAAGAATTCGACCGTGCTTTTCTTCATCCTTCAATTGGTTGTTGGCACCGCCGGCAATCACAGCACACTTCAATCGGTCGATGGTGTCATCATTGACTGTAGCACCCAATGCACAAGGCGCATAAATATCCATGTCCAAGTCGTAAATTAACTCTGGGTCGACGGCAAGTGTACCGGTTTCACGAGCTACTTTTTTTAGCTTATCTTCAAAAATATCTGTTACCAATACTTCCGCGTTTTCCTTTACTAAGTATTCGATCAGGTATTTTCCGACTTGCCCCACACCTTGCACGACAATTCGCTTTCTAGCCAAATTATCAGATCCAAAGGCTTTTTTGGCTGCTGCCTTCATCCCAACATATACGCCATAAGCTGTGACAGGAGATGGATCGCCTGCGCCACCTTTGATTTGAGGAAGGCCAGTGACATGTCGGGTTTCCATGGAAATATGTTCCATGTCTGCGGTGTTCATATTGACATCTTCCGCAGTCACATAGCGTCCTCCCAAACTTTCTACAAATCGGCCAAATCTTCTCAAAAAGGCCTCGCTTTTCAAGCTTGGATCTCCGATAATGACTGCCTTTCCTCCTCCAAGATTGAGACCGGCTAGGGAGTTTTTGAAGGTCATCCCTCTTGAAAGTCTCAAGACGTCCGTGATAGCTTCAGCCTCAGAAGCATAGGGCCACATGCGTGTGCCTCCCAATGCCGGGCCTAAAGTAGTATTGTGAATGCCGATGAGGGCTTTTAGTCCAGTGGCTGCGTCATGGCAGATCACGAGTTGCTCGTGATCCATATTTGTGATTTGTCCAAAAATGGATCCTTCTTGCACTGTTTCGGAAGCTTTGGTTTGTAACATGTGAACTTCGCTGGTTAGATTGTGTTATATTTGGGTTCTTGCTTGAATTCCTCAAACCCGATTGATACAAAATTAAATACTTTTATCAGCGAGCAAAGGAATAATTCGCCCAAGTTTCATGAATAGATTTCTAATTTCAAAAGCTTTTATTTGGTGAGACCACTTTGGAGACTTAATAAGTATTTATACAAATACAAGGGCCTGTTGCTTTTGGGGATTTTTTTTACGGTGATCTCAAACATCTTCGTAATTATTCCTGCGCAGTTGGTTCGTTTGGCCATAGATTATGTGGTGGAAAGTTTTTCCATTTTTAAGCCAATTCAGCTTGGAGGAATGGGGGAAGAAGCACAGGAAGTTTTCCTCAAGTTTGTCTTCATATTCGGACTTCTGATTTTGGTAATGGCACTTTTGAGAGGTTTTTTTCTCTTTCTTATCCGTCAGACCATCATTATCATGTCTAGGAGAGTAGAGTATGATCTGAAGAATGAGATTTTCGAAAAGTACCAAAGCCTTCCGCTCAGTTTTTACAGAAAAAACAGCACCGGCGACCTGATGGCCCGAATCACCGAGGATGTAAGTCGCGTTCGGATGTATTTAGGGCCTGCTATCATGTACGGGATGAACTTGCTGATACTTTTTCCTTTGGTCATCAGTTACATGATTTCTGTCAATCCTGAATTGACCTTGTATTCCCTTCTTCCGCTTCCGGTACTTTCTGTTTCCATCTATTTTGTCAATAATTTGATCAATGAGCGATCAGAGAAAATTCAACGTAGCCTTTCCGGACTGAGCACTTATGTGCAGGAAGCTTTCTCAGGCATCCGAGTGCTAAAGGCTTTTGTGCGGGAAAATGACAGCGTTCGGGATTTTGCGACTGCCAGTGAGGATTATAAAGAAAAGTCCATCCGACTTACTAAAGTAAACGCCCTGTTTTTCCCTTTGATCATGGCCTTGGTGGGGATTTCGACCATCATCACGGTCTATATCGGAGGTCTACAGGTGATCAATGGAGAGATTGGTTATGGGGTCATTGCTGAGTTTATTTTGTATGTAAATATGCTGACCTGGCCGGTGACTTCACTAGGTTGGGTGACAAGTATCGTACAGCGAGCGGCTGCCTCTCAGACACGTATCAATGAGTTTTTGGATGAGAAAAATGATATCCGTAGCACGGAAAATCTTGAGATACCTGTCAAAGGAAAAATTACCGTGAAAGACTTGAGCTTCGACTATCCGGATACAGAAGTCAAAGCTCTGAAGAATGTAAGTTTCGAGATCGGTGCTGGAAAAACTCTTGGAATCATAGGAACTACAGGTTCTGGGAAGTCTACTATTGCAAATCTTCTGATGCGCATGTATGATCCTTCTTCAGGAGAAATCCTTATTGACGATCAGCCGATTCAATCTTTTGATATTTCGTATCTAAGGAAAAACATAGGCTTTGTACCTCAAGACGTCTTCTTATTTTCTGATACAATCGGGAATAATATTGCCTTTGGGATAGATCATCCGGATAAAGCGATCATCGAGCAAGCTGCCAAAGATGCGGACGTGTACAATAATATTGTTGACTTCACCAAGGGCTTTGACACCATGCTAGGCGAGCGAGGTATTACGCTTTCCGGTGGGCAAAAGCAACGAGTTTCGATCGCGCGGGCTATCGCAAAAGAACCTCAAATCCTGATCTTGGACGATTGTCTTTCTGCGGTCGATACTAAAACGGAAAACGCCATTCTCAACGCCCTCAAAAAGATCATGAAGGATCGCACTTCTGTGATTATTTCGCATCGAGTTTCCTCCGCAAAGCTAGCCGATCACATCATCGTATTGGATGACGGAGAACTTATCGAGCAAGGAACACACGAAACGCTGATGGACAAAAGAGGTGCCTATGCGGAGCTTTATGAAAAGCAGACCCAAGCGGGCGAGTCCATTGAGTCTGATGTTTGATTTTTTGTTTATCGGTAATAGATTCTCGCCTTATTTTTAAATCTTATTTAGCTGGAAGTAGGAAGAAAGAAGCTTCTGAAATGCTCAAACTTTCCGTTTAATTTAGCTGTGATGCCATTCTAACTTGCAGTAAAATGGATAATCATATTTGTTGTCTGATTTTCCAATGGATTGACACTCGCTTGATTCTATGGGATTTATGATTGACTCAAGCGATTATTTGGTTTGATAAAACACAAGAGATGCAAAGAATTTTTTAACTTACTATATCCATCTAAACCCCTAGCATCATGGAAGATCAAAGAAGCGGTATCAGTGATATCGAGAAAACCCTACAAGAGGTAGGGAAGAAAATAGAGGAGCTAATTGCAAAAGGCACAGAAGCAGGAGGAGAGGTCAAGGAAGAAATCGAAAAGAAGATATCTGAGTTGCGAGAGAATAAAACTACGCTCGAAGAAGAACTCAAAAAAGGCAAGGAAATGCTCGAGCGAGAATTCAAAGAAAAGAAAGAAGAATACGAGCCAAGACTGAAGGAGTCCAAAGGCTTTTTCCTCGAAGGTTTCCGTCAACTGGGATTGGCATTCAAATCCCTTTTTTCTAAAAAATAAAAAAAGGCCGGAAGTCCGGCCTTTTCAAATTCTACCTACCTGCAAGGGCATTGCAGCGGTCGTAGGCCGGATCAATATCGATGAAGACATCTTCTTTCGCCGTTACGAACCATACACTCAAAAGATCATCTTCTTTCTTTCGGAGCGCGGCAGCTTTCATTTTTTCGTAGTCATCGTTCAGATTAGCCCGATGAGCAGGATATCTGTTTTGATAATATAAGATTCGAAGCTTGGTACCTTCTCTTGGATCTTCGAATTGGATGGGTTTGGTAATTGTACCTACCTCCATGCTATCAATTGTGAAGTATAAGACAGGATCTTCAAGTGTTCGGAGCGTCAGTCTGTTTGAACTAGTACCTGGATCGGTAAAATAGCCTCCGTTGTCTGAAGTAGCTCTATCATCGGAGTTTTCCTTGGCTGCTTTAGCAAACTCAATATTGCCCTCCATGATCTCCGTCCGTAGACTATCCAGAAATCTTTCAGTTCTTTGGATGTCTTCTTCGGTGGCTTTAGGCACCATCAGAATGTGTCGGGTATTGTAAGTGGCACCTCTTACCTCAAGAAGCTGAATCATGTGAAAACCAAACTGTGTTTCTACTGGATCACTGATTTCTCCCTGTCTGAGGGCCAATGCAGTTGCTTCGTACTCAGGAGCTAGTTGACCTCTTCCAAAAAATCCTAAATCACCTCCTTGAGCTCCTGATCCTGGGTCTTCAGAATATCTTCTTGCCAAGTCTGCAAAGTCTGCTCTTCCAGCCAAAATATCCTCCTTAAAGCCTAGCAATTGATCGTAGATCTTTTGTTTGGTCTGCTCATTGACCTCAGGCTTTTTGACAATCTGACCTACCGTCACTTCGGCAGAAAAGAAAGGTAGCGAATCAGTTGGGATACTTTCGAAGAAGGCACGAACCTCTGCTGGAGAAACCGTCACACCCTCTGTGATTTTATCCCGCATACGTTGTACGACCATCTGCTCTTCGATTAGATCGTACATCTCTGATTTCAGTTGATCTGCTGTTTTGCCGTACATTTGAAGGATCATATTTTCATCTCCTCCAATCTGCTGCAATACCATGCTGAATCTATTTTCAGTCTGCAATTCCACTTCTGCAGGAGCTACAATTACTGAATCGATCTCGGCTTTCGCCACCATTAATTTATTTACCAGTAGGGTTTCGAATACCTCACATCGGGTAGGAGGAGTGATTCCCTGCTGAGATTGCGCGATGGCTTCAATGAAAGTTCGCTGCACATCAGACTCTAGGATAATGTTGTTGTCTACTTTGGCTACAATCTTATCCAACACCTGCCCTGAGGTAGGGTCGTCCTGTGCAAAGGAAGAATTGAGGGAAAGAATAAAACTGAAGGCTAGTAGGGTGTATTTAAGTTTACTCATTGTAGATGTAAAACGAATGCTTTTGAATTATTGGTTAAGTGCTACGAAAGCTTCTTCTTTGATGGTTTCGTTGATCTCCACAGGATATTTAGAGCGGAGTTTTTTGATGAGTTGCTCATCTAGGTACTCTTGATAGTCCCGAATGACAATTCCACGGGTTTCTTCGAATTCTTTAGACCCTGCGGGGAATATTTCACCGGTAAGGACTAGGTGCGAATGCCCGTCGATTTCGATTTCTTGATAGGAAAGATTTTTATCCATGCGGGAAAGGACGGCTTGGTCAGGAATTTCCATCAGACCAGATTCTATTTGGTAGGCGAGGGGATACTGATCTGCAATTTGGGTTTGGAAGTTATTGACCAATTCTTCTGAGTAGGTTTTCCCATTTAAAAAGGTCCTCGCCTCATTGACCCGATTCAAGTCCAATACTTTTACAATCAAAGCCTCGGCACGTTCTTTCCACTGATAGTTTTCGCGATTTTCCTTGAAGTACTGTCTTTGTCCTACCGAATCCTGAATTCCTTTTTGCCATACTTCCTCATTCATTAAAGAAAAGAGCAAAATACCATCTCGATATTCTTTGTAGAGCATTTGATATTCTGTGTTGTTTTCAGCGAGATCCTTTTCCTCGAGTTGGGATAGTATTTTAGAGGAATAGCGGTCAAACCAAACATCAAATGCTTGGGCATTTGGAGGAAGTCTTCTTTCCTCAGCAGCAATAAATGCCATAAAATCATTAATCATGAACTCCTGTCCACCAGCTGTAAAAAGTACGCTGCTCCGTTCTCCTAATTCGTCGATTTTGGATTGAAACTCTGAAGGACTGACTGAGTTTAAATTGCTTTCCAGTAGTGAAACCAAAGGCTCATTTTCCTGAAAACCATAGCGGGCTTTCTGAATAGCAAGCTCCTGCGTATGAATCATGCTTGAGCGAGAGTCGCGCAGAATCCGAGAGCGAATCATAGGTTCCAATTGCTCAAAACTATCCAAGTTCTTTCTGTCCTCCAGTCTCAAAATATGATAGCCATACCGGGTTTTTATCGGAGGGGATACTTCACCTATCTCACTTAGTGAAAACGCTGCTAATTCAAACTCAGGAATCATATTCCCAACAGAAAACCATGGTAATTCGCCACCTTTTTGACTAGTAGCAGGATCTTCGGAATAGTTTTTCACGATATCACTCCATAGCGTACTTGGCTTTTGGATTTCGGCGTAGACATCAGATATTTTTCTGCGGGCCCGATCTTCCGATGTAGGATCTTCTTCATCCACTCGAACAAGGATATGAGAAACTTTGACCTGTCCGGGATTAGGTCTGCGGTCAGTGACTTGGATGATATGATATCCAAAATTGGTCAAAACCGGATCAGATACCTCTCCAGGCTGAAGCATAAATGCCGCATCTTCGAAAGGCTGTACCATTTGAAGGGAAGAGAAATAGCCGAGATCTCCTTCATTGCTTTGTGCAGAAGGATCTTCTGAATACTCTTTAGCAAGTTCATTGATGCTAACGCCTTGCTCAATTTCTTCCTTTAGCTTGAGAGCCATCTTCAGCACTGCAATGGAATCATCGGTATTGGCATTGGGAGGAAAGCGAAGCAAAATATGACTTGCTCGAATGACTTCCTGCATTCGGGAGTAAGCTTTGCGAAGCTCACCTTCTTCCAGGGAGTTTTTTATCAGGAATGGAGCTTTCAAGTTTTCTTTGAAAGACTCAAACTCTCGCTCAAACTCTTCTGTCTGATGTAGTCCCTGAGCTTCCGCTTCGACTACTTTCAGTTTGTAATTGATAAATAAGGCTAGGTTTTGTTCGAATTCTTCCCGGGTTAGGCCCATGGAATTGCCTTCAGAAGTGGCTCCTTTCCCTACCAAGTAGATAAACTCGTTCAAAGGGACTTCCTGATCTCCGACTTTTAGCAAGGTAGCATCCTGTCCGGCTACAGGATGGGTAGCGGTCAGTGATATCGTACAAAAAGCCAAAAATATAAATATGGACTCCGAAAGGGACCGATTAGTCATGAATGAGATTGCTTTCAATTTTGCTGCAATGATACAAAAATAGGATGATTTTGAGTGAATTGCCTGTTCACTCTTGCTTTTAACATGAATTAGGATTGAAAAAATTTGATCAGCCTGCAGGTATTGGTACCCTGATGACTTTCAAATTGGATTTCATCCATGATCTTTTTTACCAAAATAATGCCAAGACCGCCTTTTCGCTTCTCGGATATGACCCGCTGAATATCCGGAGCCTCATATTGTAATAAATTAAAAGCCTCCCCTTGATCTTCTATTTCAAAAACGATCCGATCGGGTAAATCATTCATGCTTAAAAATATATGATCCCGGCCATTACACTTATGGGAATGAATAATCAAATTGGCACATACCTCTTCCACTGCCAAGGTGACTTGGTGTCGGTCTCTTTCTGAAAGGCTTGTCGACTCGAGCTGCCGCTCGAGAAAGCGCCTTAATTCAGCGAGGGCCGAAGTTTGACAGGAAAGCTGAATCTTCTGCTTCATAAAGTGATTACTGGGCTAAGGCCGATTCCTTATCCGGGAATATTGATATCAATTGATCTAATCCAAGTATCTGGAAGACTTCATAGACACGGGGTTTTAGTCCAAAGATTTTCAACGACACACCTTTCTCCTGAAAATCCTCCAAATAGGACATGAAAACTCCTAGGCCTGCGGAGGAAATGTAATCAATATGAGTGCCGTCTACGAGAATGGATATGGCTCCGCTTTCTGAAAGATGACGGATCGATTCGTCGAGTTGGACTGAATTACTTGCATCGATTTCCCCAGAAGGAGTCAGAATGTGATGTGTATTTTCAATTTGTGTATCTATGGTCAGCATATTTTCATAATTAATTGAATTTCACTACCATCATCGAGTAATCGTCATCGATAAGCCCATTTCCACCTACAAAATTGTGGAGCGTATCGATCAACATAGCTTGAATTTCTTTTGGAGTTAAAGAATGATTGATTTCCAACAGGCTTCTAGCTCGTTCGAAGCCAAATTGCATAGCTTTTTGATTTTTAGCTTCAATGATCCCGTCTGTGAAAAGCACCATTACGTCTCCCTCGTGATAGGTGAATTCTTTTTGATCAACGTGCTTTTCATATTGCATGTTTCTTAAAATTCCCAATCCTAGCCCCCCGGATTCCAAATAGGTGGCTTTTTGACTCTTGGCATTGAAGTACAAGGTGGGGACGTGTCCAGCCCGCGCATAGCGAATGAGCTTTTGAGAGGTATTGATTTCAAAGACTGATGCCGTGATGAAGTGATTTCTCTCCAGACATTTACTGAGTGCAGCATTGGATCTGATCATAAACTCGCCCGGGCTTAGATTGAGCTGAATCAAGCTCTGAAAGACTCCTTTCATCTGAGCCATGTGGAAAGCGGCAGAGGTTCCTTTTCCTGATACATCACCAATAATCAGGACATATCGGTCTTCAGCTTGCTGAAAGGTGTCATAATAATCACCTCCCACTTCATCAGCAGCATTGGAATAAGCACAGATTTCAAATGAACTGTGATGATCCAGCCGATCAGGAAGCAATGCCTTTTGTACGCGTTGTGCAATTTTTAGTTCCTCTTGGTAGCGTTCGTTTTCGATGGCCTGGTTGAGGAGGCGGTGGTTTTCTACAGCAATACTTGCCTGTCGGGCAAATGTGCTGATGATATTGATCATTTCTTTGTTGAAACCATCCTTGATCTCTTTGCAGAGCACCATTCGGCCGATTACGGACTTGTTGATCACCAGAGGGACTAATAGAAGCGATTGGTATTTTCCTTTTTTGACTTTCAGGGAAAATGGTTCCAGAGTATCCGCTTTTTGACTGCTAGCCCATTCTTGAGCAGCTTGACTTGACTCTAAAGTGTCGGATAGTTCTTGAAGTTCTTCTTTTTCAATCCATCGAACCTGCGTAATCGACTCGTTTTTTTCGGACTGATACATCTCCAGCCAAGCTCCATCTGCAAATGATGCACTCATCGAAGAATCCAAAAGGATATCGAGCACATTTTCTTCGTTTTCTTCGGGCTGAATCGACTGACTGAGCCTTTGAAAATTGATGGCTTCCGTGAGCTTTTGCTCAAATACCGAAGAAGTCGGGAGATTGAACAGTGTCACCAAAAAGCTGAAAAGAGAATAAATAAATACGAAGACGTAAAGCGCAATTAGGAAAAGATTATCCAATAGATTGATCGGATAGATTTGCCGCTCGCCAGACAAAGCATTTGCCTGCAGGAAAAGATAAATAGAGGTCAAAAGAATTACCGAAAGGAAAAGAAGAGATTTCCATTTTTCTTTATATGTCAGGTAAGGAATCCATTTAAGATTCACAGATAAATACCCACCTAAAATCGTCAGGATGACAAAGGCAAAAATAAAACTGTAGCCAAAGGTGTCTTGGGTGAAATAAACAAAAAACATCGCTACAAGCAGGCCGATCTCAAAGGTTTGCCATTGCTGTACGACCTTTTTTGTCTTTTGGTACAGGATGAGTTTTTTCCAGAGTAAAGTCGTGGAAATCAAAAAGACCGTGATCAGGGCAAAATGGACGTGATAAAAGAAGTTTTTGAGAAAAGGCTCCTCGGCAAGATTCGAATCACCCAAGAAAAGGTAAAAGAGCTGAATGATCAGAAAAGTTGCTGAAGCAAAAATACCCGTGGAGGCGGATCGCCAAATGAGATTCAAAAACTCATTGTTGGCATTTTGCTGAAAATTCCGAGTGTAAAAACTGTAAACCGATAGAAAGAATAGAATCTCTAAGGTCCAGGTCACAGCTGGAGCAATCCCGGAGTTGAGATTATTGATCTCTCCAAAAAGCCGGACTAAATCCACAAATAGCAGAGACAGCCATATCAAAATGGATAGTAGCAGGCTAAGCCTTCCGATATGTACTGAGGGCAGCTTGATCATTGAATTGCTATCCCAATATTACTCAAAGGGATTGGAAAAATAGTGCTAAGGCGCTTTTTGGTAACTCTCGTTTTGTTAAAAAATTATAAGAGACTTCTAAAATTTTATAGGCAAACCAGGTCTTCAATCACATCTGCGCCATATCTCTCCTCAATTAGACGGAGAATTTTACTCTTATTCATTTGAATTTCCCTTTTTACCGGGCCTGAGGTGATTTTCACAAAGAGTTTTTTATCCCGGATGAAAACAGACTGCGTACGATCTCCGATGGTTTTCCCTACCAAGCTACTCCAATCGTGAATCAATGATTTTTCGCGGAACTTACCCTCAAGCCTGTAGGTTTTTAGAAGTTCCTGAAAGGCTTCTTCCAATGGAGCGGCATCTTTTTTTCTTCCTGTGAAATTATTCATCGATCAATAAAATAATGATTGGGCAATGCTATCGGCTAACAGCTTCCCGGATTTGCTCAAAGATAGGCGATTTCCATTCCAAACCAGCCAGCCTTCCGATTCTAATTTTTCCAGATGGGAGCGTTTTTCCGCCTTCAGATCTTTTCCATAGGTTGATTTGATCAAATCAAAATCAGCTCCCCAAGAAGTACGAAGAGCTGTAAGCAAGTATTCATTGAGCCGGTCGATTTCGTCCATAGGATCTTCCGTGTAGATAATCCTTTCATTTTGAATGTCCTTAAGATAAAGGGCATTATTCGAGGGGTTGAAACCTCGGTTTTTTCCATCAAAGGAGTGTGCTCCAGGTCCTAACCCCAGGTACGGCTCACCTTTCCAATAACTGGAATTGTGGACAGATTCCTGACCGGGAAGAGCGAAATTGGAAATTTCATACTGAAGGTATCCTGCGCGCTCAGTTTTGATTTGTAGCATCTCAAATTGCTCTGCGACAAAGTCTTCCTCAGCAGGCTGGAATTTTCCTTTTTCGGTCCAATGTCCCAATGCGGTCTTGGGTTCTACGGTCAAGGCATAGCAGGAGAGATGCCCGGGATTTTGGGCAATAGCAAGGCTTAGATCTTTTTCCCAAATCGAATGATCGGCATGTGGAAAACCATAAATCAAATCCATGCTAAACTTTTTGAATCCTGCATTTCGAGCTCTCTGAATAGCTTGAATGGATTCTTCTGCAGAATGTGCACGATTGTAAAAAGTCAGTACTTCATCCTGAAAGCTCTGAATTCCCAAGCTCAGACGGTCTATTCCCAACTTTTGCCACTGATCCAGCTTAGCTTCTGTCAGGTCGTCTGGATTAGCCTCCAGTGTCACTTCCTGAAGATCAAGGGTGAAATTACCTTTGATTGTATCAAAAATCTCCTTCAACCAATTAGGCTCTGCGAGGGAAGGAGTTCCTCCTCCCAGATAAATAGTTTGGATTGTTTCGCCTTGCAAAAATTCTTTTCTCAACTCAGCTTCATGAGCTATTTGCCGGAGCATCTCCTCAAAGCGGCTTGTATTGGTGCTAAAGTGAAAGTCACAATAGTGACAGGCCTGCTTGCAAAAGGGGATATGAATGTAAATTCCAGCCAAATTGATTAGGTTTAATTCTGCAAATATAAGTGTTTCAATTCCTGCTGTGTTTATTCGTCAGTTTCTGATTCTGCTACTTTCCTTTTGGCTACTTGGCACCATCCAGGCCCAAACCAATTTTTGGTTGGGTTGGCAGGGAGCTAATGAAAAAACTGACGTAAGATGGCAAGTATTCGGGGACTCACTCGGGAGAAAAGTAGCCATTGATTCTGTCTTAAGTAGCCTTCGGTCGAATGGGTATTTGGGAGCCTCTGTTGATCGGCTTCAAGAATCTGGGGATTCACTTTGGGTAGAGATTTATGAAGGTCCAAAGATTGATCGAGTAGCACTTACATCCAAAAGCCTTCCAACACAGTGGCGAGAAGATTTGGAGAAAAAGGGGGCTCTTTCCTTTGAGGAGGTCAATAGTTTTTTTGGGGAAGTGCTGGATTGGGCAGACGAGACAGGTTATCCATTTGCCTCCCTTCAATTGGACAGCCTCAATCGCGATGGAGATCAAGTTTTTGGACAGGTAGATTTCCAAAGTGGGCCTTTGATTCTTTGGGATAGCGTTCAGATTGAAGGCAATTCGGTGACCAAGAAGACCTATTTACAGCGTTTGACGGGAATTCATCCCGGTGATCCATTTTCACAAAAGGATATTGAACGCTCACTTACTACTATTCGTCGCAGTCCTTATTTTCGGCTTCAGGGACAGCCTCGGCTTGATTTTAGACTTCAAAAAGCCAGTCCTGCTTTCCGGCTTGAAGACCGCAAAGCCAATGTCTTGGATGGTATTTTGGGCGTTTTGCCCAATGAAAACGAGCCTGGCAAAGTGCTTGTCACCGGGCAACTTGATTTGGCACTGTATCATCTAGGTGGAAAGGGACGAGATGTGGAACTACACTGGCAGCGATTCAATGAATTGACCCAAAGTTTGAGCCTTAGAGCAAAAGAGTCTTTTATTTTTGGCTCCCGCCTTGATGTGTCAGGAGAGTTTAGTCTACTTAAGCAGGATACAAGCTTTGTCAATAGGAAATTGGGATTACGCTTTGGCTACCGGAGTACAAATTGGTTGTATTTTGATTTTTTCGTGAGAAGGCAAGCTGGTGATTTGATCAGTACGGTGGCCTATTCGGAGGTGGAGGTTTTGCCTGAATTGGCAGACTTCCGATGGACAGAATATGGGGTTAATGCACGAATGGACTGGTTGGATGATGCGATTTCCCCACGGAAAGGAGGCATGATTCAGTTGACTTTTTCGGCAGGAAACAAGGAAATTTTACAAAACACGGGAATTCCTCCGCTCGCATACGAGGGGATAGACCTGAGGACCCCACAGTATGCTTTATCAGGTTTTGGGGAAAAGCATGTATTTATCACGAAAAATTGGGGCTTGTATTTCAGGGGTGCTGCTGGTTTGATTCGCAATGAAAACCTTTTCCAAAATGATCTTTATCGACTCGGAGGATTGCAAAGTATTCGGGGATTCAATGAAAATTTCTTCTTTGCCAGAGATTATTTTTACCTGAATGCTGAGCCACGACTCTTTTTTGGTGCAAATAGCTTCCTTTTTCTCTTTTCCGATTACGGCTTCATCGAAAACCCGTATTTTGCAGCACCAAATATTCAGCCGTTTTCACTTGGTGCTGGCCTGAATCTTGAGACGGAAAATGGGATCTTTAGATTTGTCTACGCGGTGGGCAAAACCCAAGAACAACCACTTTCCTTACAATTTTCAAAAATTCACTTCGGATATATCTTTCAGTTTTGAAACATGCTTAAAAAAGGTCTTTTACTTTTTCTCTTCAGTTTATGTTTTTTGATTACCTCTAATGGGCAGGTTTTAGAAGACTACAGCAATGATTGGGAGGAAAACTTGGTAAAAAACTGGTTTTCTTCTAGCGATCAATTAAGTCAATGGATCGATATCAGGCAGTTTCCGGAGGCCTACCTAGTGATGCAGATTCCGGGGGAGACCATGGTTTTTGCGGGAGAGAGGCTTTGGTTTTATGCAGAGAAGGATACTTTACTTAGCAGAAAGGTCAAGGATTATCAACTGGAATTCGGTGTTGATTCCCTACAAATTAGACTTTTGGGAGACCAACTGGTGAAAGCTGAGGCTCTTTTGGAGAAGCGCTTAAACCCAACCTTTACAGTAGAGCAAAAGAAGGAGACCGCTAGTCCTAGTTTGGTTGAGAGAGATTTTGAGAGGCAGTCGGTCCGGGATTTTTTTATTATCGCTTTGTTGATTTGTCTATTTCTATTAGCAGGCTACAGACAAGCATATCCCTACGTGTTTTTCTCAGTTTTGAGCCCCAGAGGATTGGTTACCGCTGAGGATTTTTCTGAAGGAAGCAGTCTTCAGAAGTTCTTTTCCTTTGATGTCCTATTATTCGTATTGATTGTCAATATTCTTGCAGCACTTTCTGGGGTTTTTGGATTGATTTTTTTTAGACAAGACCTAATCTATGCCTGGAGCGACGGGACTGCTTTGGATTTGTTGTTGATTTGGATGGTAGGGGCTATGCTAATATTTGGTCTGACGGTCTTGAAGTTTGTGGGTATTCGAATCACGGCTTTTGTGTTTGATTTGGGAAGAATGGAGTTTTCTCATTTTTTCTATTTGCTGAGGCTCATTGTATGGGTAAACCTGGTTTTTCTACTAGTGATATTCTTTTTTTTGATGAATACATTTTCACAGGTGGAGACTTTTCTGAAGACGTTCTATGAAGTGTTTTTCTGGATGTATTTGGTTGGAATTGCTTTTTTGTTTCTATCCATGATGAATAAACTGTCCTTTAAGAAATACCATTTATTTACTTACCTTTGCATCGCAGAACTGGTTCCGTTCCTGATTCTCGTGAAGTGGATCATGGATTTCGGTCAATATTAAACCAAAACATAAAGGAAAAGAAGCATGAGTGCAGCTACGAAGGACCGGCTAAGACCCGTGAAAAGTATTCTTGTCTCCCAACCAAAACCTACCAACGATAATTCTCCCTATTTTCAGCTTGCTGAGAAGTACAATCTCAAGATAGACTTTAGGCAATTTATTGAGGTACAGCCTGTGTCCTCCAAGGATTTCAGAAAGCAAAAAATCGACATTTTGAAGCATACAGCGGTGATTTTCACTAGTCGTAATGCTATTGATCATTTCTTTGCGATTTGTAAAGATTTCAAAATTGAGATGCCGGCTGATATGAAATATTTTTGTATCTCCGATCAAACTGCCCATTATCTGCAGAAGTACATTGTGATCCGGAAGCGAAAGCTTTTTGTAGGCACCAAAACAGCTCAAGATCTTTTTGATTATTTCAAAAAACATAAAAACGAGAAATATTTATTCCCTTGTTCTGATATCAGGAAGGATGACATTCCCGATTATTTGGCTAAAAATAATATTGACTTCACTGAAGCGATTATTTATCATACGGTAGCTGCTGACCTTTCGGACCTGGCTGATGTGAAGTATGATATTTTGGCTTTTTTCAGTCCTTCAGGAATCAAATCTCTTAAGGTAAACTTCCCTGAATTCGAACAGGGTCCTACTCGAATCGCTGCATTTGGGCCTACAACAGCCGAAGCAGTAAGAGAATTAGACTTGATTTTGGACATTGAAGCACCACTCCCAAATGCACCTAGCATGACCGGAGCCTTGGAGCTTTATATTAAAAAAGCGAATAATTTGTAATAATCGGAATCAAAATCAGTGGTTTTTCAGTTAAAATCCTTACAATAGTCCTTTGATCTGTAAAAACCACATATTGATGACTTTAGGGTTTAGACGGAAATCCATTTTTACTTCCATATTCTTGCTTTCGTTTCTGCTTTGGGGAAATGCATTTTCGCAGCAGGATGCGCAGTTTACACAATACATGTTTAATGGCATGTATTATAATCCGGCGTTTGCCGGTAAAGAAGGAGGATATAGATTCTCTGCCCTGCATCGTTCACAATGGGCTAATTACACCACTTCCAGTGGAACAGGAGGTGCTCCAGTTACCCAACTATTGACGGCACAAGGCCGTCTTGATTCCAAAAATATCGGCTACGGACTTACCGTGGTGAATGATCAAATAGGTGCTACCGGTAACTTAGAGATTAACCTTCAGGGTAGCTATCACAAGCAAATCAATCGTACTACACTCAGTTTTGGGGCTTATGTTGGAATGTTTTCCAGCGCGATTGATTATGGCGAGCTAATTGTCGTCAATCCTGAGCCTAACTTGCCTAGTTCAGGTAAGGAAAATTCAATTAATCTAAATTTTGGAGCAGGTCTCTTATTAGATAGAGGGAATTATTATCTTGGATTGAGCAGTAGACATATTAATCGTCCAAGTTTTGATTTCGGAGATGGAGGTTTTGCAAATCCATTAGAAAATCATTCCTATTTATTGGCTGGATATCGATTTAGGCCTATTGGGCAATTTAGAATTGAGCCAAGTTTCTTGTTGAAATCTGTATCTTTCAATAATTTTTCTTATGATGTGAGCGTTATTGCTACCCATCAAAATAAGATTACAGGAGGCTTAGCGTTTAGAGGGGAGGAATCAGTTTCTGTAATTCTAGGATATTCCCTTCTGCCTGATAATTCCCTGACCTTGGGATATTCCTTTGATTTGGTGATTAGTGGATTGGAAGCTAAGTCACCTACTAGCCATGAGTTGATGTTACGGTACAGATTGACCACAGTGACACGAGAGATAGAACGAGTGATTCAGAGGACACCGAGATTCCGGTTTTGATCCAAAGTAGGGTCGAATTAAAAGATAATTTGGCCAAAAAATAATGCTCTGAAAATTGGCAGGTTATTTGCATAAATGTGGAAAATTCAGCTAAATTTCGCCGATTGAGTAGTTTTTAAAATAGAAAATCATTTGATGATATAAAAAATGTCATTTATGTATAAAAAAATTAATCTACGATTAGCAAGTGTAACATTAGGACTTGCTATAGCCACCATCCTACCGGGTTGTGGGCTCTTTAACAAAAAAGGTACAGCGAGTGAAAAACTCAACCGGCGAGGTGAAGTGACGGGGGTCCCTAAAAGAGCCAATTGGCAACAAAACCTTCCCTACGATATGGTTCCTGTAAAGGCAGGTACTTTTTGGATGGGGCAATCTGATGAGGATATTGCTTTTTCGCAGTCTTCAATGAACAAACAGATTACGATTTCTGAATTTTTTATGGATAAATACGAAGTGTCCAATAATAAGTATCGGCAGTTTTTAGAATCAGTAAAAAATGGAGAGCTCACTTTTGGTACTCCAACAACTTTAAAAGAAGAACCACAATTTAATTATGAAGAGTTGAAACCTGATACGACCGTATGGTCTACCAGTTTTACTTTTCACTATGGTGATCCTTTAATGGAGTTTTACTTTGATCATCCTGCTTTTGATAACTATCCTGTGGTGGGTGTGACTTGGGATCAAGCTAAAAAGTACTGCGAGTGGAGAACCTATTACATGAATGCTAACGATGAGTATGACTTTGACATGCCTAGCTTCCGCTTGCCTACTGAGGCAGAATGGGAGTATGCAGCCAAAGGAGGAAAAGATGTTGCAAAATATCCATGGGGTGGTCCTTATCTTAAAAACAAGCGCGGATGTCTGATGGCTAATTTCAAGCCTGGAAGAGGTAACTATATCGATGATGGATTTGCCTATACAGCTCCTGTTGATGTTTTTGCTCCGAATGGTTTTGGATTGCACAACATGTCAGGAAATGTAGCAGAGTGGGTGCTTGATGCTTACTCTCCGACTTCCCGCACAGTGACATGGGATTTAGACCCTGTATATGATATTGAAACAGAGCCAAGAAAAGTGACTCGTGGCGGTAGCTGGAAAGATATCAATCACTATCTGGAGACTTCAACTCGTACCTACGAATATCAGGATGTGGCTCAGGCGCACATCGGATTCCGCACGGCGATGACATTCATCGGAAGATCTGGATCAATGGACGTAAAAACCAACCAAAGAAGAAGAAGATAATTCCTATTCAAAACCTTAAAAAACCATAACCTTAATTCTAACAAACAACAATGGCTAGCAACAGCAACTTCTTTTATTCTAACATCATGCCTAAGATCTATGGTATTGGTGCAGCAGTCGTAATTCTAGGTGCGATGTTTAAAATTCTTGATTGGCAATTTGCCAATCTAATGATTGGAGTAGGTCTTTCTACAGAAGCATTGATTTTCTTTTTATCTGCTTTTGAACCGAGACCTCAAGAAGTAGATTGGTCTAAAGTCTATCCGGAATTAGCAGAAGAGGGTGCCAGTCCTTCAAAAATGGGAGCAAAATCAAAGGCAGTTGCTGGAGATGGTGTTTCTCAAAAACTTGATGAAATGCTGGCTAATGCGAAAGTTGGCCCAGAATTGATCGATAGCCTAGGTAAGGGCATGAAAAACTTAGCTACTTCAGCTGAGAAAATGGGTAATCTTGCCGATGCAGCAGTGGCTACGAACGAATATGCTACTAACGTAAAAGCAGCTGCCAAGACATTGGTAGATATGAATTCTTCTTATGGCAAAACTGCTGCTGCTTTGACTGAGATGTCAGCAGCTTCTCAAGATGCTAAAGCGTATCATACGCAAGTCGTAACCGTCACAAAAAATCTTTCTGCATTGAATGCAGTATATGAGATGGAACTACAGGATGCCAACAATCACGTGAAGACACTTAATAAGTTCTACTCCAACATGACTACAGCCATGGAAGGTATCACAGCTGCTGGCAAAGAAACTGAAGCTTTCAAAACTGAGCTTTCTAAATTAAACGCTAACGTCAGCTCTCTAAATAAAATCTACGGTGGCATGCTATCAGCCATGAAAGGTTAATCATTTCTACCATCTAAACTGATAAACCAAAAAATGGCAGGAGTTAAAGAGACACCTAGACAACGGATGATCGGGATGATGTACCTGGTTTTGACAGCGCTTTTGGCGCTTCAGGTCAGCAATCAGATCCTCCAGAAATTTGTCCTCATCAATGATGGACTAGAGCGTACTTCCAAAAATTACATTCTCGACAATCAAACCTCAGTTGAATCCATTCAATATACAGTGGAGCAGCAAGGTAATAATGAGAAGGATTTGCCGAAGGTAGCGGCTGCTCAGGAAGTAAGGGCAGCTTCAAAAGAAGCTTATGATTACCTAGCAGCTTTGAAAAAGGAACTAATCGAAGTTTCCAATGCTAAAACGGAAGAAGGTACTTATGTGAATTCAGCTTTGAAAAATACTGAAATCGCAGGTAACCTATTTATCAATAACGGACGAGGAGAGGAATTAAAAAATAGATTGAATGCCTATCCTGAAAGAATCGAAGAGATTTTGTCAGGTGTTGGTCTTGATATCAATTTTGACAAGATCGCCTTAGATGCTTCAGAAATTCCTCTTTTTGAAAACGATAGAGAAGCAAAAGGGAAGTCTTTTGAGGCGTTGAACTTTGTGAAGTCACCAGTGGGTGCTGTTATGACATTGCTTTCTCAGTATCAAAATGAGGTTTTGAATATTGAAAGTGAGGCATTAACCAGCATTGCCAACACCATTGGTTCATTCTATTTCAAAGCAGATATCACAGAGGCAAAAATCTCTGCAGTTTCTAATATCGTGGCGGCAGGTACTAAATTCGAAGGCACCATGTTTATAGCCTCCTCTTCTTCTTCAGCAGCGCCTTCCATGTCTTTGGATGGGAGATCAGTTGAAGTAGATGAAAAAGGGTTTGGACGCATTGAATTTACTGCTACTCCAGCTTCTGAATATGATGACAGAGGTCTCGCAAGACGAGTCCTCAAAGGCGAAATCGTAACAAATATCGGAGGAGAAGATCAAGTGCTTCCTGTGGAGTATGAGTACTTTGTAGCTCAGCCGGTGGTGAAGGTTTCTTCTGAAGTGGTTCAGCAGCTTTATGCAGACTGTGCTAATGAACTTTTGATCGAGGTTCCAGCATTGGGAAATACTTATGCACCAGAATTTACAGTTAGCAATGGTCAATCGATCAAAGGTAGCTCTCCAGGACAGGTAACAATTATCCCAGGAGCTTCCGGATCAGTTACAATCGGTGTAAGCTCAGGAGGAAATAAAATCGATGACGTTTCGTTTGATATTAAACCAGTACCTGCACCGACTATTGTTCCTACACTTTCTAACGGTTCGCCTCTTGACCAAACTCAATCACAGGCTATCGGTTCATTGACTGGATTGAAAGTAATTGCAGAACCTGAGCCTACCTTCGGAAGAACAATGGCAAAAGATGCAAATTTCGAGGTTACGGGCGGTGAAGTTAGATTGTTGAGAAATGACGTACCAAGACAAACGATTCAAATATCAAATGGAAGTAGTTTGGCAATGCGTCAGCTTCTAGAAAGTGCAAGAGCTGGTGATGATATTGTTATCGTCGTCAATCAAGTAACGCGTACAAACTTCCGAGGAAATAAAATACCTTCCTCTTTGAATCAAGTGATTCGTATAGGTGTGAAATAATTTTCTCGCCTGACTATAGAACAGATGATTATGAAAAAGTTTCTTCAATATTCCTTTATTGCCGTTTTGATGGCAGCCACCTTATGGTCTTTTGAGGGGCATGCTCAAGTGGCTACAAGTGTCAATCCATCAGGCTATGGCGACCGTCAGTTTAAGATGGATACCATTTTCTCTGCGAAGCGAATTCGGGAGGATGATAAAATGTACCAAATTGGAGTTTGGAGAAGAATAGACCTCCGTGAGAAGTACAATCTTTCCTTGTATGGCTCAGGAGATACCAAATCTAATGGTATCATCAATCAGATCTACAAGGCGGTGGTAGATGAAAATGCGCTTGAAGTCTTTGGTGACGAGGATTTTAAACAGCCCTTATCTATTGCTGAGTTTCAGGAAAATTTCTGGTTGAATGCTATTGGGGATAGCATCTTCGTCAAGCAATTGTATTACTTGGATTTCAAAGAAGATTTTGTTTTTGATAAGCATCACTCGGATATGGTTTTTGATGTAAAGTATATCCATTTGGTGATGCCGTCAGCTACCAATGCCGATGCAGGTCAAAAGACCATTGGATTCATTCGCTATAAGGACTTCTACAACTATTTTAAGGATCATCCCGAGGCACGTTGGATCAACTTCCAAAACCTTTCAAAAAGCCTAACTTACGATCAAGCTTTCGATACTCGTCTGTTCCGATCAGTAGTAAGAAGGTTTACAAATCCTGACGAGGCTTTGGTTGCAGATATGGTAAACCCTGAACATCCGAATCCGGATATGCAGGCTTATCTCGATGCATTAGCCTTTGAATACAGATTATTAGAATTTGAAAATTCCCTTTGGGAATGGTAAAATAAAAAGGGAGCTTAATCGCTCCCTTTATTTTTTTCTCTCCATTCTACCAGTTCTCTTGCCCTGCTGACACCAATCACCTTGGCAATTTCTTCTTCCTTTGCATCCTTTAGCTTTTTTACACTTTTGAAGTGCTTCAGTAATTTATCCGCTGTGGATTGCCCAATACCTGGTATGGCAGTGAGTTGGGTTCCAAAAGCATTTTTACTTCTGACTTTTCTGTGAAATGTGATTGCAAAGCGGTGAGCTTCATCGCGGATTCGTTGAAGCAATCGAAGGCTTTCTGACTTTTTATCAATGTGAATAGGGAAAGAGTCTCCCGGAAAGTAAATTTCCTCCAAGCGTTTGGCGATTCCGATGATGGGCATTTTCCCATAAATACCCAATTCCTGCAGTGCTTCTACTGCTGATGAAAGCTGACCTTTTCCTCCATCAATTACGATTAATTTTGGGAGCGGTTTGTCTCCTTCCATCAGTCGCTTATACCTTCTCCCTACTACCTCCTTCATACTCGCAAAGTCATTGGGACCTTCTACTGTTTTGATGTGATAGTGTCTATATTCCTTTACCGCAGGCTTTCCATTGAGAAAGCAAACCATACTAGCCACCGGGCTGCTGCCTTGGATATTGGAGTTGTCAAAGCATTCGATATGGTCAGGAATATCCGGCAAGCTCAGGTCCTCCTGAAGTTGGCGAATGACTCGGTCCTTTTTGTCTTTGTTGAGCCCTTGTAGAAGCGCCTTTTCTTGCTTGTAGAACTTTGCATTTTTCAGGGAGAGATCGATTAATTTTTTCTTATCCCCAATCTTAGGCATGACAAGGTTTAATCCCTCAATGGGGTTCTCTATCTCAAAAGGAACCAACACCTCCTCCGCATCACTTTTGAATTGGTCCTGTAGTCGAATCAGGGCGGTCAAGAGCAATTCTTCATCGGATTCATCCAACTTCTTTTTGAGTTCTACATTTTTGGATACGATTAAGGACCCGTTTTTCACGCGCATGTAATTGACATAAGCATACTTTTCATCAACTACAAGCGTACAAACGTCGTGATTGTGAATGCTTGGATTGGCTACCAAAGATTTGGCTTGATACTTTTCAAGCAGATCCAACTTTTCCTTTGCCCGCTGTGCTTTTTCAAACTCCAGATTCTGTGCAAACTCCTGCATTTCCAATTTGAAATGGGCTTTGGGCAGCCCAAGATTTCCTTTAAGAATATGTCTTGCTTGCTCTAGGTCTTTGAGATAGTCCTTTTCGCTTTGCCTTCCGACACAGGGGCCCTGACAATTTCCGATGTGGTATTCTAGGCAAACTTTATATTTTCCCTCCTGGATTTTATATGGGGATAGGTCAAGCTTACAAGTCCGAATGGTGAAAAGTGAGCGAATAAGGTCCAAGACATTATTCATGGCCTTGACGCTTGCGAATGGACCGAAATAGGTGCCGCGTTTGGGAATCATTCGTCTTGTCTGAAAAATCCTTGGGAATGGCTCATCAGTGATCAATAAGTACGGATAGGTCTTATCATCCCGCAATAAGATATTGTACTTGGGTTGGGACTTCTTGATCAGATTATTCTCAAGTAGCAAAGCGTCAAACTCTGAATTCACGAGCGTGATCTCAATTTTGTCAATCTCTTTAACCATCCGGCGTGTTTTGAGATTGACCCCGGTATTCTTATTAAAATAGCTGCTAACTCGTTTTTTGAGGCTTTTGGCTTTGCCTACATAAATCAAATCCCCTATCTCATTGAAATATTTGTACACTCCCGGATGGTCAGGAAGCATCAGATGATCTTTGGGTTTGAATGATGAGGATTCCATGGGACTAAATTGAACTCGAAATATGTATTAGACTTCCTATTACGAGCTCAAACCGCTTCAAAATCAATCGCGTTGCTGCATTTAGCTCAATCACCGTAGCGATGCTATGCCTCATTCGCCAAATGCTTGATTTTCTTGCATTTTGAACTCTCACTACTGATTCTAATACATAGTCCGAGTTAAAAAAACAGCTTTGAAAGAAAGCTGTTTTTAAGTTTTGGGTTTTTCTTAATCGATTTTAGAAATCATTTTTCTTGGCATCGTAGTCAAAATCTACGAAACGCTGACTTTCTTGCTCATAGGCATCACAGTCAATTTCAATGCTGAGTGGTCGCTCGGGCCTTGGGAAAGGACCTTTGGTGTATCCTAAAGATTCGTCGGCGTAGACTTTTTCCATGTATTTGACCCAAATGGGCCGGGCTGTTCTACCACCTTGACCTGATATCCAGCTTCTAAAGTGAATCGCACGATCATCACCGCCTACCCAAACGCCTGATACCAAATCCTTACTCATTCCGATATACCAACCATCTGAGGCATTTTGAGTCGTACCTGTCTTTCCTCCTAGTTCATTTCCCTCACGTAGGCTGTAAGGTACACCTTGACTAGTTCCGCCAGCTTCATCGAATCCTCCCCGAAGCATGTATGTCATTAAGTAGGCGTGTTCCTCACTCATAGCCGGGCGCTTTTTAGGGGTAAACTGCTGGATGACATTTCCATTTTTATCCTCAATTCGATCAATGTAGAATGGGGTAGTGTATTCTCCTTTATTAGCGAAGGTGCCGAAAGCTCCAACCATTTCGAAAACGGATACGTCATTGACTCCCAAGGCAAGTGCAGGAACCTCTTCCAAATCACTCGTAACTCCCAGTCGCTTGGCTGTTTCTACCACGATCTTAGGACTTAATTTTTTCATCATGTAGGCCGTCACAGAATTGACCGATTGGGCCATTGCCTGGCGAATCGTCATTTTTTCATAGGTGAATTCACCATTCGCATTCGCTGGACTCCATGCCGGCTGACCAGGGATATAAACTTCCACAGGTTGATCTACTACGGAGTAGCAGGGAGAGTATCCATTTTCGATAGCAGCTGCATAAACAAAAGGCTTGAAGGTCGATCCTGGCTGTCTTTTCCCTTGCTTCACATGGTCAAATTTGAAGTATTTATGATCAATACCACCGACCCAAGCTTTGATATGGCCGGTATGTGGGTCCATACTCATAAAGCCTGTTTGAAGGAATTTCTTGTAGTATCGGAGGGAATCCATCGTACTCATCAAAGTGTCAACTTCTCCTTCCCAAGAGAATACCTTCATTGGTTTTTTCTCGTTGAGCTTAATGTTGATAGAGTCTTCATCGTTTTTGTAGCGAATCTTGAGTAGTCGATAGGCTTCAGTCCGCTTTACCGCATTCTCGATGAAGTTAGGGATGACCCTGTTTTCGCTATCTACCCAAGGTTCTCGACCACGCATTTCATCATAAAACTTTTGCTGGAGGGCTTCCATATGCTCAGCTACTGCCTCCTCAGCATAGCGCTGCATGCGACTGTCGATAGTGGTGTATATTTTGAGCCCATCCCCAAAGAGATCATAGGAGCTTCCATCTGATTTCAGATTTTCTTTGGTCCATCGGATCAAATCAGCCTTTAAAACTTCCCGGAAGTACGTCGCCAAACCTTTGTTGTGGTTAGCCACATTGTAGTCAAGTTCAATGGGAAGTGCAGCAAGTGAATCATACTCTGACTCGCTCAATACATCATTTTTCACCATTTGACCGAGGACAGTGTTTCTTCTTCTTAATGAGTTTTCAGGGTTGAAAACAGGGGAGTAGTAGGTAGGTGCTTTGAAAAGCCCTACAAGTACAGCCGATTCCTGAATATTCAACTCTGAAGGTTTTTTATTGAAGAATGTTTCTGCAGCTGTCTTGATACCATAAGCATTGGATCCAAACTCAGAGGTGTTAAGGTAAAGCGTCAAAATTTCCTTTTTGGTGTAGGCTCGCTCCAATTGAGTAGCAACTATCCATTCTTTGGTCTTGATGATGAGCATGCGAAGACCTGGTACCGAACTCAATAGCCCTTGATTGGCATCTGTACGGGTATTGAAAAGGTTCTTAGCAGTTTGTTGGCTCAATGTTGATCCACCCCCGGCGTCTTGTCTCAGAATGATTGATTTGACAAAAACCCGAATCATAGCTTTCAGATCAATTCCTGAATGCTCCTCAAATCGCTCGTCCTCTGTGGCAATTAGTGCCTTGACTAAATTGGGAGAAAGCTCATCATAAGTCACGGGGCTCCGATTTTGTCGGTAGTAAGTTCCCAATAGTACTCCATCAGAGGAGAATAACTGAGAGGCTACTTCTGTGTCAGGATTTTCGAGAGCTTTGAAATCCGGTAGTGGGCCAAATAGCCCCAAAAAATTGACGCTGACCATCCAAATAAACACGATGAAACCTACCACACCCGCGGCGAAGGCAAGCCAAAGGAATTTGATCGTCTTATTAACCCAATTGGGCGTTGATGCTTGTTTTGATTTACTCATGTTTTACTGATAGGTGGCCTTGAAAAAAGCCCGGTATTCTTCGATGTTTTTGGACCGGTTGAGGGTCTGGAAATTTTCTATGGAAATAAAGAAACTGTTCTCCTTGATTTGCTCGGTCAAATTGTCGGATTCAAATTTTTCCATAAAGATATCATAGTACTCTTTTGCTTTGTCGGCATTGTTGAACGGACTAATGATAAAGATGGCATTCTCCCGATTCATATTCATATTTCCCGTTCGCAACCTGGAATTTGAGAAGGTTTTTGCATGGAAGTTTTCTAGGTCACCGATTAGGCTTTGAGACTCCTCTGCAAGCTCCGGACTCATGATCAAGACCATGATATGCGTTTGGGAATCATTGACTTTGAATGGGGAATCTGTCAAGTCAGGCTTTACCGCTGTCGAATCCTCCATTGCCAAGGCTTGTGCCACAGAATCCAATGCCGTCGAGTCAACCGGATTAAGCGCTGCCAATTCCTCAGCTGTCAGTAAGGGATTTAGCATATTCCTTGCCAAATTCACCAAGCTCTCATCCTGAGAATTTTCAATGTACGATTCCAAGCGGGCTCTAAATCGATCCTTGCTTTCGATTTTTCCCGTCACCATGATATCCAAAAGCAGCAATCGCTCTGTATTTCGTGTAAGCGGGTATTCCTCTAAAGTCTGCTGAATGATAGTTCGTGCCTGTCTCCAATTTCCTGCATAATATAAATTATAAGCCTGCTCATAATTTTCAGAAGATGCGAGATAGGCCAAATTCCCTGAAGCTGCATCTGGATTATTGACAGAGAAAGTGTATTGCGACTCGGGATACTCCCGGTTAAGGCGACTGACATATTGCTGGAAGTTCCCGTTGAGGTCTTTTTGGGCAAGGTAGAGTAGGTAATAGGCTTCAGGCTTTCGACTGCTCGAAGGGTATTCGCGGACGACGGTTTCAAGATTGTCCACGCTTGACTCTATTTCTTCCAGATCAAAGTACTGAAGCTTGCCAAGTTCGAAATAAGACTCCTCCAGTTCATCGTTGAGTTGGGCGATATCTTCTTCAGTTTTTGGAATCTGTGCCAAGAGACTTTCTAGGTCGGGCAATTGAGCTAATGGGTTATTTTCTTCAGAGATAGCGGTGGAATCTACTTTTTTCTCTATTTCCGTTTCAGGAGTGCTTTGAAAAGTAGCTGCGCTTCGACGCCAATTATCCTGTAGGGGACGAGTGCCCCATACTCTTCGGAATTCTATAGCACCCTGCTGCATCGCCACTGCATTGTCAAAGTAGAATGAGGATCCTGTTCCTCGATCTGCAAAGGCGAGGAGGTTGTCAAAAATCCCACTGTTTTTAGGTTCTTCTTTTGCCCTTGCTTCTGCAAGTAGCCGTTCTTCTTCTCTCTGAATGTATTGCTCGGCGATGAGGCGCTGCTCTTCTTCACTCATTCCACTAAGACGGACCAAACTATCATTACTCTGAATTCGCTCCACATGAAATACGAATTGATCCAGTACCTCCTTTTGGCTGGCAATAGAAGCAGCAGCAGGGTCAGTAGGTTTAATAAAAGTCAGAGCTGAATCTAGGTAATATTTAGTAGCACGGTAATCGACATATTCTTCAAGGTGGATTTCCGCTAATTTTTGATAGATGTATCCTTTCAGTCGAGGATTGCTGCCGGGCTCTTTGGCAGCCTGATGAAGTAAATCTACTGTCAGTGGAAGATCTCCCTGTTTCTCCTCAAAAAGTGCTCGCTCATACACGACCACATCTTTGAGTTCCTTGTTTTTCGGATCATCGTAAAGTGACTCGTAGTAGTTTCTGACTTTGCGAAGGTCTTTCGATGCATTTAATTCAGCTACTTGTTGGGCAAAAAGTTGGGAATAAAATGCCCGCTCGTAGGGTGGATTGCCTTCCAATGCTTTTCTGTAAAAGTCATAGGCCAAATTATCCAAGCCTTCCTGCTGATAGCGCTGGGCTAAGATGAAGTAGATTCTGGAAGCTTCCTTGTTGTTTTTGGCGTACTCGATAGCCCGGTCTAGGGAGCCAATGACACCATTTTGATCATTACGCTTTTCGTAATAGTAAGCCAGGGTGCGGTAAAGATCGTAGCGGTTTTCATCGGAGATCTTTTCTTCCTTGGAAAGGTAGTCTATGGTAAAATTCGCATTTTCTATCTCTCCTAAATCAACATATAGGCGAAGGAGTGAAATCAATACTTGGTGACGAAGGTCGGCGTCCTTGCTTTCTACATTGACATACTTGAGTGCGTTTTTAGCATCGTCAAAGTTGGCTTGCATGTAGTCGATTTTTCCCAAAAGAAAATAACTATCATCCACCCACTTGGAAATACGATGCCATTCGATGGCCTTGGAAGCCAACTCACGTGCAGATTCGAGTTTTTCTTTGGAGGATTGAATTACTCCCGAATCCAAAGGGATAAAAACCGGTAATATCTGGGTGTAGTCTTCCTTGTAATTCCGTTGATTTTCATCCAACACCTCCTGAATTTTCACATCTGCGAGGTAGTAAGCATTGTAGTGGGAGGTGAGATTATGAAATGCCCGATTGGTAAAGGTGTCCCGTTCGGATGAGCAGGCCGCCAAAAGAAAAAGGGATATGGAAAACAGGCGTTTTGAAAAGCGCATGAGGGCAATTGCAATTGAGCTAGCAAAATAGTCTTTATTGTACAAAGGAAGAACGATTTGGCTTTTCTATTTATTTCAAAAGACAGGCCACTGCTTCCAATGGCCAAAAATATTTACCTATTTTAAGAAAATGAATTCAGATCAAAAGGACTCTAAAAGCTACAAAGGTAAGTCCCCGGGGAATTATCCCACTTTTGTCAAATATATCGGTTTGTCTTTTCAGCTGTTTGCTATCATTGGAGGAGGAACTTGGCTGGGCTGGTGGATTCAGCAGCGATCTGACATGAAATTCCCGGTTTGGATTCTGTTTTTCAGCTTTCTTTCGGTTTTTATTGCCTTTTATCAATTGTGGCTTTCAATCAAACGGGATGGTTAATTTGGAGATTTGGGGTACCTTTACCCAAAATTTAATACTCCGTGAAGCTCCTTCAAAACTTACATTTCCGCTTCTTTCTACTATCAGCAATTATTGCCCTTTTGATTTTGGGACTGCAAGTGCTTTTCCCCGTAATTATTCACGAACGGATCTGGCACATTTATTTTTTCTTGCTAATCCTGTCATTTTTGATCGCTTTATTGAATTCAGCCTTATTAAAAGCATTTGCTGAAAATTTCTTTCATATTTCCGTTTTGGCTATGATTCTGAGGTTAGTTGCCTCATTAGTTTTTGTTGGAGTGGAAGTTTGGCCCGGGATGGAGAATATTATTTTGTTTATAGCTGATTTCTTTGTGATTTTTTTGTTCTACTTAATATTTGATATCTACGCCTTTCTATCTAACTTGCGCCCGATTTCGAAGTAGCCCTCAAAAAATAGAGTTGATGACGCGCAAAATCCTGGTTCTAAGTATTTTATTTTCAGCTTTTTTGCTGTTTAATACAAATTCATCTTTCGCCGCAGGTTCTGAAGAAGACAAAACTAGCTTCATCATGCACCACGTGAAAGATTCCCATGAGTGGCACTTTGCGACTTTTGGACACACTCATGTGACACTTCCGCTACCTGTTATTGTCTATTCTTCTGACAGAGGTTTAGAATTTTTCTCTTCTACAGATTTCCAAAATCATGATACACATGCTTTCGGAAAAGAATACGCACATGAAGGTTACTACATCGATGAACATGATCATCTAGGTCGTGTAGATGGCGCAAGTTTTATCGAGCTTTCCATTACCAAAAATGTCGTGATGATGTTTATCGTCATGTTTGTTTTGGCCTACGTGGCACTATCGGCTGCCAACCACTACAAGAAAAACGGGGCAGTTGCACCAAAAGGCGCTGCAGCACTAATTGAGCCGATTGTGATCTTCGTGCGGGATGAAATCGCTGAGAAGTCCATCGGGCCTAAATACAAGAAGTTTGTACCGTATTTGATCACGCTATTCTTGTTCATTTGGTTTGGTAACCTCCTCGGACTACTTCCGGGTGCTGCCAACTTGACTGGAAATATTGCAGTGACGATGACCTTGGCGGTTTTGACTTTCATCATTACCAATGTCAACGGAAATAAAGATTACTGGAAGCACGTGTTTGCTACACCTGGAGTTCCGATTCCAATGCTTTTGATCATTGTGCCAGTAGAAATCATCGGTTTGTTTACCAAGCCGTTTGCCTTGATGGTCCGACTCTTCGTCGCAATCACAGCCGGTCACATTGTGATCTTGGGTTTCATTGCCCTTGCTTTCATCTTTGAATCGTATGCTATTGGGGTGGTTTCCACCTTGATGGTGACCTTTATTAATATTATAGAATTATTGGTGGCTACTATTCAGGCCTATGTATTTACGCTTTTCACAGCGATGTACATCGGTGGGGCAGTAGCCGAACATGCTCATGATGAGCATCATTAATTAGAATTTCTTTGTTCAATTTATAAATATAACTACTATGTTAATGTCTATCTTGTTGACTGCTGGTTACGCTCTAATGGGAGCTGGTATCGGTGCAGGTATTGTTGCGATTGGCGCAGGACTTGGTATCGGTCGTATCGGTGGTCAGGCAATGGAATCTATTGCTCGTCAGCCTGAAGCTGCTGGTAAGATCCAAGGTGCTATGTTGATCATCGCAGCCTTGATCGAGGTGGTTTCCCTGTTCGCAGCGGTAATCTGTCTGTTGATCGCCTTGAATATCGCAGGCATCAGCTAAAAATTGATTGGGGAATGGCGTTAGGCCTTTCCCCATTCTTAATATCTATTGGACAAACAGAAAAATCACACATCATGGATTTGATTACTCCCGGTTCCGGTCTTATTTTCTGGCAGCTAATTGGCTTCCTGGGATTGCTTTTCATCTTGATCAAATTTGCCTGGAAACCTATGCTGGCAGCTTTGGAAGAGCGTGAAAGCACCATTGAAAACGCCCTTAAGCAGGCTGAGATCGCCCGAAATGAAATGGCCAATCTAAAGGCTGAAAACGAGAAGCTTCTAGCTGAAGCCCGTTTGGAAAGAGACAATATCTTGAAGAAGGCTCAAGAGGCATCTAATAAAATGATCGAAGAGGCTAAGAACGAAGCACAAAAGCAAGGTGCACAGCTGATCGAGAATGCAAAGGCTGTCATTGAGACAGAAAAGAAAGCTGCCCTTACTGAAGTGAAGAATCAAGTAGCTTCTTTGACCCTAGAAGTAACAGAGAAATTATTGAAGAAAAACTTGGCCGACGATGCTTCGCAGAAAGCATTGGTAGACGAGTATGTCAAAGACCTCAAGCTAAACTAATCCAATCTCCATGTCAAATCATCGAGTAGCCTCCCGTTATGCCAAGTCAATCTTGGAGTTGGCCCTTGAAAAAGGAGTATTGGAGGAAGTACACGCAGACTTTCAAAAGCTAAGTGCAATTGCCAAGGGCAATAGTGATTTAGGCTTTGCCTTGAAAAATCCGGTTTTGACTTCCGACAAAAAGCTTAAAGTCTTGAAAGCTTTGTTTGCGGAAGGTGCTCAACCTATGACTTTGACTTTTTTCGAGATCGTTTCTCGGAAAAACCGAGAAGCAGTTCTTTTGGATGTAGCCAAGGAGTTTGAAGCTCAGTACAATCTTCATAAGTCTATTCAGGTAGCCTATTTGACCACGACGTTCCCAATTGACGATGCGATGCGTTCGGAATTTGAGAGAATTGTGAAGGAAATTTCCGGCTTAAAGACCGTACAATTGGTTGAAAAAGTCGATCCTAATCTGATCGGAGGATTTATCCTGAAGGTCAATGACCGTCAGTTGGATGAGTCTCTAAGCAGTAAATTGAGAATTCTTAAAATGGAATTCCAAGAAAACCATTACGAAAGTAAAATCTAATCAAAAAAGCATTAATCAATCGATATCATGGCAGAAGTAAGACCAGATGAAGTTTCGGCAATCCTAAGAGAGCAACTTGCGGGAGCCCGAACAGAAGCCGAACTCGAAGAAGTGGGTACAGTCCTCCAAGTAGGGGATGGGGTAGCCCGTATCTATGGACTTTCTAAGGCGCAGGCCGGTGAATTGCTTGAATTCGACAATGGTCTGAAAGCAATGGTACTTAACTTGGAAGAGGACAATGTCGGTGCCGTACTTTTCGGTGACTCTAAGGTCATCAAAGAAGGCGATACAGTAAAGCGTACCAAAAAGATTGCCTCCATCCAAGTGGGTGAAGGAATGCTTGGCCGTGTAGTAGATACACTTGGTCAGCCTATCGATGGAAAAGGTCCTATCGCCGGTGACTTGTACGAAATGCCATTGGAGCGTAAAGCACCGGGTGTAATCTACCGTCAGCCGGTAACTGAGCCACTTCAGACTGGTATCAAATCTATCGATGCGATGATTCCAATCGGTAGAGGACAGCGGGAATTGGTGATCGGTGACCGTCAGACAGGTAAGACTGCGGTAGTAATCGATACTATCCTTAACCAAAAGGAATTTTACGATAAAGGAGAGCCTGTATTCTGTATCTACGTAGCAGTAGGTCAGAAAGCATCTACTGTAGCAGGAGTAGTTGCTGCCTTGGAAAAAGGTGGAGCTCTTCCATACACGGTTGTTGTATCTGCAGCAGCCTCTGATCCTGCTCCAATGCAGTTCTTTGCACCATTTACCGGTGCTGCAATCGGTGAATTCTTCCGTGATACCGGACGTCCTGCTTTGGTGGTTTATGATGACCTTTCCAAGCAAGCCGTAGCTTACCGTGAAGTTTCTCTTCTATTGAGAAGACCTCCGGGACGTGAAGCTTATCCTGGTGATGTATTCTACTTGCACTCCAGATTGCTAGAAAGAGCTGCGAAAATCAACAAGTCTGACGCGATTGCGCAGCAGATGAACGACCTTCCTGAGTCTATCAAGCCTTTGGTGAAAGGTGGAGGTTCTTTGACCGCCCTTCCTATCATCGAAACGCAAGCAGGTGACGTTTCCGCATATATCCCGACGAACGTGATTTCCATTACGGACGGACAGATCTTCTTGGAGACTAACCTCTTCAACTCCGGTATCCGTCCTGCGATCAACGTGGGTATCTCTGTATCCCGAGTAGGTGGTAACGCACAGATCAAATCCATGAAAAAAGTAGCTGGTACTTTGAAGTTGGATCAGGCACAGTTCCGTGAATTGGAAGCTTTCGCCAAATTCGGTTCTGACTTGGATGCCACTACCAAGCGTACTATCGAAAGAGGTCGTCGTAACCAGGAAATCTTGAAGCAGCCTCAGTACTCTCCGGTATCTGTAGCGCATCAGGTAGCCATTATTTATGCTTCTACCCGAGGCTTGATGGATACAGTTCCTGTAGAAAAAGCTAGAGCTTTTGAAAAGGACTTCTACACCTTGCTTGATGCTTCTTATCCTGAAGCTTTGGAATTGATCCTAGCAGGTAAGATTGACGATGCAGGGGAAGTATTGAAGAAAGCTGCCGCAGAATTGGCACCTAAATTCGCAAAATAAATCAGAATCCATCCGGAGGTGAAAGCCTCCGGAATTTATACTAGAAGAAACACGCACGAATGGCTAACCTGAAGGAAGTAAAGCAGCGGATTACCTCGGTAGTGTCCACACAGCAGATCACCAAAGCCATGAAAATGGTGTCGGCTGCCAAGCTGAGAAGGGCACAAGACCGGATCGTTCAGATGCGTCCTTATTCGCAGAAGCTGACCGCTATCCTCAACAATGTCTCAGCCTCCTCTGAAGGTGCTGCAGATATCGTTTATGCACAAAAGCGGGAAGTGAAGAAGGTCCTGATTATTCCGATTACCTCGGATAAGGGACTTTGTGGTGCCTTCAATTCGAATATTATCAAGGCTACCAATGCCGCTATTCGGCAGCAGTTTGAAGGGAAAGAGATCTCTATTCTTCCTTTGGGCAAGAAAGCTTTTGAAGCATTCAAAAAGACTGATTATACCCTTGTAGATCAATTTTACGGTGTATTCATGGACTTGTCCTTCGACGTAGTGCGAGAGGCAGCAGAATTCGCCATGAATGGTTTCGCTGCGGGTGATTACGATCAGGTGACCTTGGTGTACAACGAATTCAAAAACGTAGCTACCCAAATCGTCCAAACTGAGCAGTTTTTGCCCATGGCAAAAGAGGAAAGCGAAGAGGAAGCAACGACTGCTGAGACGGATTATATCTTGGAGCCTTCCCGAGCCTACATCATCGAAGAACTGGTGCCTACCTCCTTGAAGATTCAGGTTTATAAGGCAGTATTGGAAAGCAATGCTTCCGAGCATGGTGCCCGAATGACTGCCATGGATAAGGCGACTGAAAATGCAGGAGAGCTACTGAAGGAACTTCGCTTGATGTACAACCGTACGCGTCAGGCGGCAATTACAAACGAGATCTTGGAGATTGTGGCCGGTGCCAACGCCCTCGAAGGCAGCTAATCCCAATCCCAAAAATAGATTCAAACCACAACTTGAAAAGGTTGTGGTTTTTTTGTGGTAACTGAACTTGTAATGAGAGAATATTTGACTTATTTTATAGAAAATCGGAAGTAAAGCGATGGAGATTTTAGAGGATAAAACAAGGTTGACTTTTTCGGGACATGATTCGTTTCCATGTAGGAATTTCTGGTTGAAAAAGGGCTATGATTACATCCGGTCAGGTAAAAATTTCTCTGATGAAGACTCTGTAATTGAGCTTGGAGTTGGGAAAAATATGGTAAGCGCCATAAAGTTCTGGATGAAATCATTTGGGATTTTAGATTTGAATGGAGAACTCACACCTTTGGCTGACTTTATTTTTCGGGATTCAGATGGAGTTGACCAATATTTGGAAGATGATGTTACGCTATGGCTTCTTCATTTTCACCTAGTTAAAGAGGGGCATGCATCAATTTACTCTTTGATTTTCAACCGTCTTCGAAAGGAGCGGATTGAGTTTTCGAAAGACATATTTATTCAACATGTACTTCGGAATTATGGAATATATAATGAAAATAGTTTAGGTGCTGATTTTAATGTTTTTACAAGAATGTACC